>DLYX01000366.1 GCA_003447545.1 Deltaproteobacteria bacterium
CCCGGGCTCGTGCGGCCCGGCCCCTGGGGTGGACTGTCGAAAGGGCCCTCCGCATGAGCGGGAGTTGGTGGCGGCGGCTCCGGTTCCGAGACAGCGGGGCGAAGGAAGTTCACGAGCCCTCGGTTCCTAGAGAGGTGGTGCCCGAAGAATGGCTGGTCCTTGCGCCCTGCCGGGAGGTCTCGCTCCGGGCCCGGGGATGGTTATCCGGTCTGGAGGCTCCGGGCCGGGTTCTCTTCTGGAGTGCCCCCGAGGAGCTCGAGGCGCCGCCGGTTCCCGCTGAGCGGGTTTCGTTCGGCATTGCGGTCTGGCGCGATTGGTTGAGCCGCTCCGACGCGCGGTTGCGTGTGCTGATCCTTTTGCCAGCGCCTGAGTGTGTGGCCTTTGCGCGTGAGGCCGCTGCCGCAGGCGCCCGGGTGATCTACGACAAGCCCGCGCCGATCCTTTTCGCGGGCCCGGAGCGCGCCTTTCATCCTGATGACGAGCGCGCATTGGTCCGGGTCGCGCAGGATCTTGTGGCTGCCGATCGGGCTACGACCCGATTGCTCGCCGATACCAGCGAGCGTCTTCGTCTGATCCACGATTTTGCGCAAGCCGAAGATGCGGGCGCTCACCTCCCTTCCGTTCTCGAGAAGGCGAGCCTTGCCATCGTTGTGGATGCGGCAAAGGATCGCTCGCGCCTCGAGGAGACGATCCAGGAGCTGCGCGAGGCTCGCGGGCTTGCGGCCTATGATATCGCAGTGGTGATTGATCCCGAGGAAGGCGCGGGCTTTGCGGAGCTTCTCGGGCGCGAGACTGCGGGTGAAATTTCCCTGGTCCGCGACCCCCGAGGTCCGTCGATGTCGGGGCTCGCGATGGCGGTCCGCGCCTCGTCGACCGAAGTTCTGGTCTTCCTGCGATCAGGACAATTGCCGACGGGAACCGATTGGCTGGAGGCAGGACTGCGCGCGATATACGGAGATCGGCAAATCGGCGCACTGGGTCTGGCCGAGGGCGCTGAGGAGGCGGGGGAGACGGAGCGACTCTCTCGGATGTCCTTTAACGGGATGCTGATTCGCCGCCGGGTCTTTCTCCGGGTCGGCGGCCTCGAGGAGCGTCTGGGGGACAACGCGAGTGCCGCGGATTTCTCGATGCGCTTGCTGACCTCCGGATACCGGCTCGAGCAGCTCGATGCACCCGCTATTCTTCCCGGGGTACCCGGCGGGGGGCTGTCAGCAAAGGAGATGGGCGAGCTGAAACGACGGTGGCCGGAGGCCCGCGGCTTGCTGGCACGAGTTCTGGAGGCCTGGGTTGGATAATCGATTTCGTTTTCTGTGTGTGGTCCTTCTGCTTCTGTCGGGGCCGCTCGAGGCCGCGGCGTTAGAGGTTCTGGGGGCACCTCTGGTGCCGACACGATTGGCCGAGGTGGCACATCAGACTCGCCCGGTAATTGCCGAGGAAGAGCCTTTGCTGGTGCAGCCGGGCGTCTGGGAAATTCCTGACCTTCGCGTCCCTCCGAACGCGAGTCTGCTGGCTTCCTTCGGTCTGCCGGCGTCTGACGAATCATGGGAGCTGCGCGTATCGATACGCACATCGGATAGGAAAACCGTGCCGGTTGAGTCGCGGCGGGTCGAGACTGCTGGTTGGCAGGATTTTCGGCTTCGCGCGGGTTCCCTGGCAGGTCAGGTAGTGACGCTTCGCATGGTGGCGCGGCCACTTGAGGCCGGCACGGCTGAGGGGGGAGACTCGGTCGTGCTCGGCGCGCCTCGTTTCCTGCATACGGAAGCCCCCCGCCCGGAGGGGAAGAACGTTCTCCTGATCTCGCTGGATACGCTGCGCTCGGATCGGATGTCGGCCTATGGTGCGGCGCGACCCACCACGCCTCGCATGACGGCGCTGGCGGCCCGTGGTGTTCGTTTCGAAACCGCTCGGGCTCCGGCGAGTTCCACGCCGCCCTCCCATATGACCATGCTGACCGGGGCCTCCCCGTGCACGTATGGGGTCTGGGGGGTGCACGTCGAAGATCAGCCGCCCGAAGATCTGAGGAGTCTGGCTCAAATTCTTTCCGCGGAAGGATATTCGACCCGCGCCGTTACCGAGAATGCATTCGTCGGCGCGCCCTGGGGATTTGCCCGCGGGTTTGATGCCTTCCTCGAGTTCAAAGGTACCCCTCGAGCGGATGGGCGCATTGCCGCGCCGACGGGCTTGGGACCGCAGACCTTTGCAGCCGCGCGGACGGCCTTGCGAGAGCTGGCAGACCGACGATTCTTTCTTTTCGTGCACACCTATCAGGTGCATGCCCCTCGGGTTCCGATCGAGCCCTATGCCTCGCTTTATCAGGATGAGCCCGCCCCGCAGGTCGGGAATCGCGTCCCCGAACCCGGGCATAATCCCGCGGATCACGATATTCTCCGCTATGACCAATTGGTTCGTCACCTCGATGACCTTGTCGGGGAATTGTTGGACGAACTGGATTCGCTTGGTTTGCGTGACACGACGCTGATCGTGGTGACATCCGACCACGGCGAGGCCTTTTTCGAGCACGACGCGTCGGGACACGGGTTTTGGGTATGGGACGAAGTTCTGCGGATTCCGCTCATTGTCGCCGGACCAGGAGTGCCCGCGGGGGCGCATCCGGTCGAGGTCGTCGGGTTGCAGGATATCGTCCCGACCGTGCTGGAGTTGCTGGGGCAGCCAGTCCCGCAGGGAATCGATGGCACAAGCCTGCAGCCTCTGTGGACGGGCGCTCCGCGGGCAGAGACTTTCCACTACGCCGAGACGGCGCCGGGGGGCATGCGGGCGCTCTCGGCGAGCCGATTCAAAATCCATAGGGAGAGCACCAGAGAAAGCGATATCGCCTATGATCTATCGCTCGACCCTCGCGAGAAAACCCCGATTCCTCTTGCGAATTGGGCCGATTTGCCGGCCGAGGATGGCGCCGAGCTGTCGCGCCTGCAGGCTGTTCTGGACGTTTGGGCCACAAAATGCCGCATTCAGCGTGAAATTGCCGATAAGCAGAGGGTAAAGCAGGCTGATGTGGACCCTTTGCGTCGCGAGAAGCTGCGCGCCCTCGGGTACATCGATTGAGGCAGGCCTTCAGGTCCGGTATCCAAAGAAAGGGCGAATTTTCGGTCTTTCCCGTCGTCCATAGAGCGCAACGCAGGTTCTGTGTCGGCGTATGCCTCGAGGAAAAATAGCGTTTATGGCCCAATTTCAATACCGCGCAACGGATGCCGACGGCAAAGTCCTCGAGGGGATGATTGATGCCAGCGATCGGACTGCGGCTGCTGCGCGCCTGCAGGATCGCGGTCTGATGCCGTTGCGGGTCGCCGAACCGGGGCCTGAACGAACTGGATTGGGCAATATTTCGCTGCCGACGATTTCGTTCAAGCGGGGGATCAAGACAGCGGATTTGCTTGTCTTCACCCATGAGCTTTCGACTTTGCTGACCGCCGGCTTGCCGCTGGACCGCAGTCTCCAGATTCTCTCCGAGTTGTCCGAAAGCGAAGAGATGAAACGCGTTACCGGAGAGGTGTTGACGGAGGTCCAACGAGGCAAGTCGCTGGCCGAGGCTCTCAATGAGCATCCGGATGTCTTCGAATCTCTCTATGTCAATATGGTCAAGGCGGGTGAGATCGGCGGCGTGCTGGATCAGGTGCTCGAGCGGCTGACGGAATATCTGGAGAGCGCGACCGAGCTGCGCGACGAGGTCCGCTCCGCCATGGTCTATCCGACCATTCTGTTGCTGACTTCCTTCGGTTCGGTCGCGATCCTTCTTGTTTATGTCCTGCCGCAATTCTCCACTGTCTTTGCGCAATCTGGCGCCGCGCTCCCGACATCAGCCGCGATCCTGATGGGCGCCTCCGAGATCCTCCGGTCCTACTGGTGGCTCGGATTGTTGTTGGTCGGAGGGACGGCTTTCGGTTTCGCCCAATGGATCGGGACCGAGGATGGTCGGGTCACCTGGGATCGCACCAAGTTGCGGCTGGTTCTGGTTGGCGAGTTGACGCGAAAAGTTGCGGTCTCGCGCTTCGCACGAACTCTGGGCACCTTGTTGCGCAGTGGCGTTCCGATGCTGCAGGCGCTCGATATCGTTCGCAATGTGGCTGGCAACGTGGTCCTGGCGGCCGCGATCGATGAGGTGAAAGTCGGGGTTCGCGGGGGCGATGGTGTCGCGGGTCCCTTGTCGCAGAGCGGCGTGTTCCCGCAGTTGGCTTTGCAGATGATCAGCGTTGGCGAGGAGACCGGACGTCTGGATGAAATGTTGATCACGGTCGCGGATTATTTTGACAAGGAAGTTCGTGCGGCCGTGACGCAAATGACCAATATGCTCGAGCCGCTGCTCCTGGTCGTCGGCGGTTTGGTGGTGGGTTTTATCGTTGTGGCCATGTTCTCGGCCATCTTCAGCGTCAATAACATGCCTCTCTGAGGCAGCGGAGATTGTAAATGTTGTGGAGAAATTCGAAAGAACGAAAGCGCCCGGATGAATCGGGTTTCACCCTGGTCGAGTTGTTGGTGGTGTTGGTGATTATCGGAGGTCTGACGGCTCTGGTGGCCCCGAACTTCATTGGTCAGAGCGAGAAGGCCAAGCCGCAGACCGCGCGAGTACAGCTGGAAAGCCTGCGGAACGCTCTGGATATGTACCACCTCGACGTGGGCCGTTATCCCACTTCACAAGAGGGGCTGGAGGCTTTACGGAGTCGCCCCGGCACTGCCGGTCGTTGGTCAGGTCCCTATCTGCGCGACCCGATCCCGGTGGACCCTTGGGGGAATCCTTATTTCTATCGTAATCCCGGGGAGTCAGGGGCGACCTATGATGTCGGCAGCTTCGGCTCGGATGGACGCACGGGTGGACAGGGCAACGCGGCTGAGGTCGTCGTATCTGGATGAGGTCATTACGGTCCCCATCGTTGTCGGCTCGCGTGCGGCCGGACCAGCGCGCGGCATCTGTCGGAGGCGATGCCGAGGGGTTCACGCTGATCGAGATTATTGTCACCATGGTGATCGTCGGAATGGCGATGGCCCTGGTGGCGCCCGCGATCAATGCGGGCTCGCGGGCGCGGGATGTGCGCAGCGCGGTGCGTGAAGTCACGGGGGCCATGCGTACCATGCAGACGGAGGCTGTCCGAACCGGCCAGCCGCAGTCGTTGCTGGTTCTGGTCGAGGAGAACCGAGTCGAGCTGGAAGGTTTTTCTCGCGAGATCGAGATCGGTTCGACCGCCGCCTTGCGTCAGGTGGCTGGCGGAGAACGAAATTCGTTCGGTTTTTCTCGGGTGAGATTTTTTCCGAACGGGAGCTCGAGCGGAATGCAGCTCTTGATCGGCGATCGCGACTATCCTGCAGAGCTTGGCTATGTGGTGTCCGTGGATCCGTTGATCGGACTTGTCACCGTGACAGACGAGGAGCGTTAGGGTGCGTCGCCGCGGGGAATCAGGATTTACCCTCATCGAGATCTCCATCGGCATGGCGGTCCTCGGGCTGGGTGTGGTGTCGGCATTGCAAGTTTT
>DLYX01000154.1 GCA_003447545.1 Deltaproteobacteria bacterium
GCCGACGGTCGCACCTACGCCCACCCCACCCGACCAGACTCCGGCACCGACCCCGATACCAACGCCGACTCCGCCGCAATGGTACGTTCCCGGCCCGCAGCGCCTGCGGTTGGGCGTGGCGGTTCAGGAAAGCCTTCCCCGACAGCTGTTGTACATGATCAGCCAGAATGCCCGGCGAGTGTATTCCTATCCGCTGACCGATGAACTCGATATCGAGGACGATTCGGCTCAAACGCCGCGGGTCGATGGTCTCTACGAAGACATCCTTCTCGACCCCCAGAATCGATACATCCATGCCACGGCTTTTCAGATGGGTCGGATCGACAGCTTCGCATTGACCGCAGACGGCATGATCGACAAATCGACTTCCTCATCGACGCTGGACAACCCCGCAAGTTACCCCGGCGGCATGGCGTGGCTGACTTTCACCGATGCGGCCGGCGAGGTTCAGAATCGAGTTTTCGTCGCGCAGGGAGGCCTGAACCGAGTCGATGCCTTCCCGGTAGACGCTGACGGCAGCCTCATCGCCGAGCCGGCCACGAGCAGCCAGGCGAAGGACTATAGTTTCCCCACGGATATAGCGATTTTCGTCGACGACTGATGCGGAGTTGACCCGGACGAGTCTCCGCGTTTAGTAAGCTCCATGGAAACCGTCGGAACCCTTATCGCAGATAGCAGCTTTCTCGTGTTCGCCCGCTTCGCGACGACCGCATTTTTTGCGATCGTCTTTCTCCAATCGGCCTTCGACAAGATTACCGATCAGGAGGGCAATCAGGCCTACTTCCGGGACGTCTTCAAACAAGCCCCGACCCTGCAGAGCCTCGCCGGGCCGCTTTTCTGGGGATTGACCCTTCTCGAACTCGGAGCCGGCGTCTTCTGCGGCCTGGGTCTGATCACTTTCAGCTTTGTCTCGGGCGGCTTCTTTGCCGGCTGGGGCCTTCGCTTTGCGACGCTCGCCCTCCTGGCGCTGATCTTCGGCCAGCGGATGGCCAAAGACTACGGTGGCGCCGCCGTGGTAGCCGCCTATATGGCGGTTGCGCTGGTCGGCAACCTCGTATTTGCGATCGGCAATTAGCTCTCGGCTATTTGTCGATCTCCTCGCGAATCGAGTAGAGCTTCTGCCGCGACTCGGTGACGTAAGCATCGAGGTTGCGGCGCTGGTTGGCCAGCAGGCTCACGTCACCGCCATCGAGAACGACCACGGGCTTCATCAAACCGCACTTCCGGAGCGAAGATTCGGTTTCCGAGAGCAGTTCCAACAGGATCGGACGTTGTTTGAATTCGCGACCGTACTCGATCTGGATCGCCGGGATCATATGAGCGATCACATGGCAGACTCCGGTGGCGTGATAAAATACATTGTCTACCGAAAACCAGCTCAGAGTGTCCGAGAGAAGCTCGGCATGGACGGCACCGAGCAGATCTGACCAGGACTGGACCAGTCGAATGAGCTCCACATTACGGGCATTGATCGGCCGAGAAGTTGGCGGATCGGTCTGCAACCCGGCGACATAGGCATTCAATTTGGCGACCGCATCCTTGTAGCGGCCCTCCGCCGACGGGAAAGCCCATTTTTCGGGGTCGTTCCGCAGCAGGTTGTCAGCCGCCACGAGATTCGGGTCATAATCGTCTGACGAGACCTTGGTCAGATGGTCCTTGAATACTCGGACCGTTTCTCGCATGGCCTGCAGGATTCCCAACTGGCGATTGGCATTATTATCGGCGAAAAGCCCTGGCCCCCAGATCGGCAAATCGTTGGGCCGCCAACCTGTGAACCCGTCCAATTCATTCGCAATCACAGCCGCAGATGCCGTGCCAAATGCCGCACCGGGTGCGCTTGGCACCCCATCGGAATTGGCCGGAACCAACTCGATCACCAGATCATCATGGGCCTCCTGCCCCCAATGCAGAGACAAAGGCACGGCAAAAAACAGAAGTCCAAGAATGACCACCAAAACTGATACACTTCGCATGATTCTCAAGACTGCCTTATTTCGCGGGAGATTGCATTTCTCAAGATTTCGCCCCCGGCAAAAAACCGTCACATGACCCCGAAAAACCATTGCTTATAGCGCCTTCATGATGCTTTTATTGAGTAGGGTTTACTGATGACGACAAGGACAACAACAATGCTCAAAAGACATTTCCTCAGCAGCCTGCTCCTCGCAGGACTGGTCTTCTCCGCCACCAACGCCGGCGCACAAAGTTTCCTCGATTTTGCCGCGCTCGGGTCGACCAGCTGTGTTTTGGGCAAGGACGTCGTCCTCAAAGACAGCAACGACCCCGCCGGAACCAATCTGGCCACGCTCCTTGTCGGGGGGAACGGCACCGTGCACGTGAAATTTGGTGGCACCGTCGGCGGCGTTCGTGCCGGTGGTGATCTTGTCCTCGGTAAATCCAGTGGCTCCGGTGCAACCGGACTTGCCGTCCGCGGCGATGTGATCGGCAACGGAGAGATCTACATTCACCCGCAGTCCTCGATCGAAGGGGATGTAGACGCCGGGGACGAGGTGGTCGTCGGACAGAACTCCAACGTGACCGGAACGGTAA
>DLYX01000032.1 GCA_003447545.1 Deltaproteobacteria bacterium
GCAGGAGCACACCCAACCGACTCGTATCGCCTCGGTTGGCGCCCCCCCCATGCAAAACCGAGCCGTTGTAGAGAAGCACCGAACCGGGACGCATCACCGCCGCAAAGATCTCGCCCGGCTCGGGCTCGCGCGATGCCTCCCAAAGGTGGGAACCAGGCACAACCCGTGTTGCCCCATTATCCGCAGTGAACTCGTCGACCGCCCAGATCGTGCTGAACTGCGTTTCGATGGAGCGATTGAGATATTTACCCCAAACGCCACGGTCCCGATGCAGAGGTTGCGCCCCCTGCCCCGGTCCTATCTGGACCGCCTGCGTGAAATGAAGCTGATAGCCGTCGCAATAAGGCTTCAGGTAGAGGTCACAAGCGGCCAGAACGCGCGCGTCGAGAGCCAACTCGCGGCAGGCAGCCGAGCGTGCCATCAAAGCACCGACCCTTCGTGTGGAAAATCCGCCAAATTCATCTCCGCCCGGGCGCGCGGCCTCCAGATAGGGCGTCAACTCCCGGCGCAATTCGCCCAGCGCCTCAGACGACCCTGCATCATCCAGAATCACGGCACCCGAAGTCTCGAGGACCTCGCTAATCGCTTCACGCGAGTCATTCACGGAAAGATGCAGCAAGCTCATGATAGCGGTCGCTCGCCTACTACTCGCTCGGGAAGTACGGCTCGCAAGGCACGTCTCTCAGAGCATTGACCAGATTAGCCGCGCCGCCAAGGATCACGCCCGCGCTCGAGAGGTCGAAAGTGTCGGGACCAGCCGCGACAATTCCCCGCAATACACCAAGAAACTCCGATGTTTCTGCCGCCTGCAGAGGGCCGAGCAACGAGAAATCTGGCTCGGCTCTGTCCATCACGCGCAGGAGTTCCTGGGCGTCCCGGTAAGTCGCCAATGCTCCGTTGGAAAAAATCGGCGGTGTATCCGTCGCCAGCAAGTCCCGTAAAATCGCGTCTACAGCAGCACGCTGCTGAGCCAATTTGGGAAAGTCCACGATATCGATATCGTCCTTGACGCCGTGGTAACAGCCTGAATTGGCGTCCGTGAAAAAGAGAATCGGCACGCCACCTTGAGCAAAGGGGGCGTGATCGCTTCGCCCCTGCCCAAAGATCAGACTGAAACGAAGAGTGTCGAGCGTGGAAGCCTCGATCGCTCGTGCTGCAGCCGCTTCCAGGGGAGCGCCACCGGTTTCCGCGCCCACCAGAATCGTCGTTCTCGCCAGTTTCGGAGTCAGGTTGGCTCCCATAATATCGAGATTCACATAAGCCTTGACCTTATCGAGCGGCACGATCGGATTGGCCACGAAGTGTCGAGAGCCCCGCAGTCCATCTTCCTCCGCATCCCACAGCGCGAGGATGATCGTTCGACGAGGTCCCCCTGCCGGATCGCGAGCAATCTCACGCACGATATCGATCGCGATGGCCACCGCCGTCGCATTGTCCGTTGCGGCGTTGAAAATCAGATCCTCGTCGGTCGCATCCTGACAATTTTCTTTTTCGCAGTCGTTACCAACACCGTCATAGTGCGCTCCGATAATAATATACTCATCGGCAAGATCTGTACCGGGAATGATCGCCAGCAGGTTGGTCCCGCTATCGAACTCCTGCTCATAACGGGCCTCGCCGGTCGCCTCGGGTGCAATGGGATCGGCAAACCGATCGAGTTCCCGAACGAGAAACGTACGCGCCAAAGCTGCCCCTGTCGATTGGTTGTCACGCCCGAGCATTTCGTCGGCGGACAGGTCTTCCACGATCTCTCGAACGCTGATGTCCTGTGTGCTCGAACTGCACGCGGCTACCAAAAGGCATACCGCCACCAACCAACCAGTCTGCTTGTTTACGATCTGCATTCCGTACCTCCCGAGTCACCAAGTCAGTCGACACAATCACTCCCCGCGCAATAGAGCAATCAATTCGTTCGCCCCATGGGAAGTTGCCGTCCCTACCTCACCTAATTCACGTCGATCGAGACGCCTCCGGGGCCTCCGGGGGACGCCAGCCGCGCAGCTCCGGCAACCGCCAGAGCACAACGCCCCAGACCCCAAGGCACGCAAACCCTCCTGCCACGACCGAGAAGGTCGCTGTAGTCAATGAGGCGAGAAAGCCCGACTCGGCATCACCAAGCTCGTTGGAGGCGCCGATAAAGATGAAGTTCACGGCATTGACCCGCCCGCGTAATGCATCGGGGGTTGAGAGCTGGAGAATCACCGTACGAGCCGTGACGCTGACCTGATCCGCCATGCCCGCGACCACAAAAGCAGCAATCGAAAGAGGCAACGACCGCGAAAGGCCGAACACGATTGTAGCAACGCCGAATAGAAACACTGCGACAAGAAGTGCGGCTCCCGGCCGTGCAAAGGGTCGCGCGGTCATCAGAAACAAGGCCGTCGAAAAAGCGCCGACCGCCATAGCCGCGCGCAAGAGGCCGTAGCCTTCCGGACCCACTTGCAGGATCTCCTCGGCATAGACGGGCAGGAGAGCCGTCGCACCGGCGAAGATCACGGCAAACATATCGAGCGTAATCGAGCCGAGAATCGGCTGGTGGTGGCGAACAAAGCGGACACCCTCCCGCATGGCGGCCCAGGAAACCTCGCTGCGTTCGCCGACAACCGGAGGCGAACGCAAGAATGAAAGGGCGCCGATCGCGACCAAATAGCAGCCTGTGGCCAAAGCGTAAGGCCCCACGAAACCGAGCCGCGCCACCAGAAAGCCCATCGCTACCGGTCCGGTAATGAGCGCCATCTGCAGCACGCAAGACTCGAGGACGGCCGCGTTCTGGAAAATCCCATGGGGCACCAGATTAGGCAGGAGCGCGCTTCCTGCCGGGCGCGAAACACCGACGACAATCGCCAGAA
>DLYX01000449.1 GCA_003447545.1 Deltaproteobacteria bacterium
CGAGGGCACTAGCGCTCGCGCTGCAGGACCAATCGACGAGCCGCTTGCTGAATGACACCGGGAACGTTTTTGCTCCGCGCCAGCATCCTGACATCGCGCTCCCGCAGCCCGCGGATCAGCACCAGCGAGACGGCGACCGGCGTCTTGGGGTTTTGCACCAGGGACTGCCTGACTGTGTAATGACGGACCCACTCCTTCTCGGCTCCCAATTGGCGCAGAAGATCTCCGTCCACGCTGCGGCTCTTGGCCAACGTCACAACTTCTTCCACCGTGATGCGGGGATTCTTCAGCACCGCAGACTGCACCAGCTTCAGCGGATCCCGAGCGAGCACGTTGCGGGCCTCGAGATTTCCACGAAGAGCCAGCTTGAACCGCTCGGCAACCGGCATCTTCCGGATCCGCGCCGGCAGTGCTTCGCGACGCTCCAACCGAGCCGGTGCGTCTTGCGCCTCGGAGTCGCTCTCGTCGGCAACCAGGTCCTCATCCAGAACGATCGAGTCTCGCCCCTCGATAATCTGCTGGATTTCGGCTTCGCCCTCATCCGGGTTTTCACTCGTCATCCCGGCCGACCTCGGGCACTCGACGCGCAGCACAGAGCTTCAGGGGTTCGCACCCCTTTTTTCCATCTCTCAGGAACGAGAATGCCCCCCGGCGTCACGGTTACGGTCGTAGATCATCCGCAATCCCTCAAGCGTCAGGAATTCATCCACATAGCCGATCTTGTGAGACTCCGAGGCGATCAGTTCGGCAAAGCCACCGGTCGCAGCCACCTCGGCCTTGCGCCCCTGCTCCTGCTCGATGCGCTCAACCACGCCGTCCACCATCGCAACATAGCCGTAGAAGACTCCGGACTGGATGGCATTGACCGTGTTGCGCCCGACCACTGTCGGCGGCTTGACCAAGTCTACCGATTGCAGTTTTGCCGTCTTGGAGAACAGGGCATCGAGCGAGATCCCCAGACCCGGCGCGATCACACCACCGAGATATTCCCCCTTGGCGCTGACCACATCGAATGTCGTGGCCGTCCCGAAGTCGACAATGATGCAAAAATCCCGGA
Organism: Deltaproteobacteria bacterium; assembly: GCA_003447545.1. Taxonomy (GTDB): domain Bacteria; phylum Desulfobacterota; class Binatia; order UBA12015; family UBA12015; genus UBA12015. The sequence continues at coordinate 1,058 of DLYX01000449.1, forward strand.
CCCGTTCATAACCCGCGACCGAGTTGACGATACGATCGGCACCAACCTCGCGAGGGTTATCGTAAAGAATCGGCATCCCCGTTTTCACGCCCGGGCCAACCACCAGAGGTGCTTTGGCAAAGGTATCCCGACAAGTGGTCTCAATGACCGACTGCATGGGGGGGACGACGTTGGCGACGATAATCCCTTCGATCTCCGCCGGAAGAACGCCAGCCATCCGCATCATATTCCATACGAAGACACTGTACTCATCAGCCGTCCGACTATGCTCGGTAAGGACGCGCCAATGGCGTTTCAACTTGCGTCCCTCAAAGAGCCCCAGAACCGTGTGAGTGTTTCCTACGTCAATCGCGAGCAGCATGTGGGGTTCTGATTAGGTCGAGCGAGCGAAATCCGCAAGTGATTTCTACGAGTCCTCGCTCGCGAGGGAATCATAGGCCCCCGACAGACTGACCTCGCCCGCGTGGATGGCGCGCGGCCCTTGCGCTGTCGCCAACAGGAGCGCACCTGCGTCATCGACTCCGAGGACGCGCCCCTCAAAGCCCTCCCCGCCGTCCACACGCACCTCGCGCCCCTGCAGCACGTGCCGTTTTTCGTACTCGGGCCGCAGTGCCGCAAACCCGAGCTTTTCGAATCGATCGACGCGGTCGAGAAATGCCTGAGCCAAAGCTTCGACGAATGCCGCGCGATCCACCGGATGGCCGCCATGCGAGGCAAGGCTGCCTGCCTTGGAGCGAAGCTCGGGAGGAAAATCTCCCTCCTGCAGATTCAAATTCACTCCGATGCCGACGACGACGAAAATTTCCCCGTTGGCCGCCGTATCCAATTCCGTCAGGATCCCGGCGACCTTGCGCCCTCCGAGCAGAATATCATTCGGCCACTTGATGGCCGCATCGGGAAACCCGGCGCTGGTGATTGCATCGGCGACAGCGAGGGCCGTGACCAGCGTGATCGGTGCCAAGTGGGCCTGCTCCACCTTGGGTTGCAGCATGAAGGATCCATAAAAATTGCGATGGGCGGGAGACTCCCAGACCCGGCCCTGGCGTCCTCGACCGGCGCTCTGATGCTCTGCCGTGAACAAGGCAGGCCCGGCGAGCCCTTCACGTCCGCGCGTGGCGGCACGCTGGTTGGTCGAACCGATCGTGTCGTGGTGCTCCCACTCGACAAGCCGCCCGTCGCCCAGCAGTCGTTCGCGGAGCGGTCCAACTTCGATCGGATGGTCGCCCCCAGAGCTCAAGACTTCCGTGCCTTCATGTCCAACCCGATATCGATCGCCGGAGCCGAATGCGTCAAGGCACCGACCGAGAGCATCCCCGCACCAGCTTCGGCGTAGGCGCGCACGGTCTCCAGATTCAATCCCCCCGAGACCTCGACAAGCGCCCGACCATCGATTTCGCTGAAACATCGGGCGACCTGCTTGGGGGTCATATTATCGAGCAGGAGAATATCCGCGCCCGCACGCAAGGCTTCTCGCACCTGTGACAGACGGTCGCATTCAACCTCGACACGCAACCCGTGCGACGCTGCTGCGCGCGCACGCTGGACCGCCAACCGAACCGAGCCGGCACCCACAATATGATTGTCCTTGATCAGGATTCCGTCATCCAGACCGAATCGATGATTACGACCGCCGCCGCAGCGGACAGCGTATTTCTGCAAAAGACGAAGGCCGGGGGTCGTTTTGCGCGTATCCAGAATTACCGCACCGGTACCCGCCACCGCCGCAACAAACGCCGCTGTCATCGTGGCCGTCCCCGACAACGATTGCAGCAAGTTCAGGAGCAGCCTCTCCCCAGCCAGAATATGATGCAAGGGGCCATCGAGTTGCGCCAGGACCGCGCCCTTGGCGACCTTGCTGCCGTCGGGTGTCTTGACCTTGATCTGCACGGGATCTCCCCCGCCCGCGATTTGAT
>DLYX01000502.1 GCA_003447545.1 Deltaproteobacteria bacterium
TTTTCGCCTCGCTGTACGAGAAAAGCCCTGCCGCACCTGCCGCTTCGTTCGCCACAATGGCTCGCTGAAAACTCCGCACTGCGTCCTCACTCCACCCCAGAGCCTCTTCGAGAAGTCCCAGATAATGGTGCACGGACCCCCAACAACTGGCCCCCATCCCGAGCACGACATGGAGGTCGCCTACGGGCTCAAGAAGGGCATGAAGCGACCGGGCGGCACCCGTCGCACCAGACAAGTTTGCCACCTCCGCGCAATTCGCAATCGTGGCCAACCAGTTGCCATCCCTCGGTATATCCCTGAAACCGTTCGCGGCGAGCAGCTCGAGCTCGCGGTAGGCCTCCTCCGGACGTCCCGTCTCGGCAAGCAGGAGAGCAAGGCCGCTTCTCCAGATCAAAAGTCCCGGGTACTGCTCGACAAATCCGCGGACACTGGCCTCGAGATTAGCCAGCTGGCCGTCTTCGCGCTGAAGCGTAAAGATCTGAACTCCAAGGAACTGATACAGATTTTCGATCTCCGAAACCGGAAGATCCTCCAGCTCCGATTGGAATCTATCGACCCTCACCCGGGCACTGTCCATCCGTCCCGCCATGAACTCCCGCGTCCCCTCGATCATGTCGATCAGAGTTCCCGGACGACGGTCGATAGCGCGCACCGCCTCTTTGCGCCAATCGCCAAGGAGTTTCTCGATTCCCAAGCGGGTTCCCCGGGTCAGCATGTCGCAAGCGATCCAGTGAAATGCCGTGAACCGGAAACTATCATCGGCACTAGCCTTGGCCGCATTCAGACATTCGAGAGAGAGCGCTACCTGTTTCTCCACCGCGTCGGGCCCCCATTGCGCGGTTCGATGCGCCATCAACGCGAAGCAGAGGGCACTTGCATCGCCCGAAGCCTTCGCCGAGCGAAGGGCATCCCCTGCGAGCTTCCGACAGCGAGGCAGATCATTGAAATAGAGCAAGGTCGCGCTGCGGGCCAACAACCCGGCTCGCAGCGCGTCATGCCCATCATCGAGTCCCGCGACTGCCCGCTCAATCAGGTCCATGATGCCCGAATCCAAGTTCGGCTGTGCCGGACTCAAATGCGCGAGGAGGAGAGTCGCCTCGCCAATCGCATCCGGCGGCGCTCCTACCTCGAGGTCATCGATAAGGCAGTAGAGAATCGCCTGCGCCGTGTCATCGTCACCGGCCAAGGCATGGGCCTGAGCAAGAGATTTCCGCAGGTTGGGTGAGTTCGCCGCTCCCGAAGGGAGCGAACGTCCACACTCAAGAGCCACGTTGATCCATTCAATCGCATCCGAGGCGCCTGCTGCATCCATCCGGGCACCCGCTGCCTTGAGCGCCCATTCGCTCATAGTTGCGAGCGATCCAAGGGGAAGGGCCTCTCTCAGGTGAAACGCAACACGGGAGATATCGGTCGCATTATCCGCGCCATGGGAAATCAATTGCTCGGCGATCTCGAGGTGCAATGCGTGGCGAATGTCGATTGTCAGTCCCTCGGAAAGAGCCTCGCGAAACAAATCGTGCACAAAGCGATACTGCCCTGCCGACTGCGCCGATCTCTGCACGATTCCGAGGAATTCCAACTCTCCGAGAAATTTCAGGCCCCGCTTCGACTCTGCGGGGAATCGTTGACCGATGAGCGAGACTGGAAATATCGCACCAAAGACCGCGAGAAAACCTGCCAGCTCACGGCCCTCAGGGGAGAGCTTCGCCAACCGTTCCTGCAGAAAAGCACGCGTTCCCAACGAGAAGCCCGTAGCGACCAACCCGCCGATTCCCGTGCCTTCGCCGTGTCGAATCGCCTCTCGAATGAGGAAAGGGTTTCGCCCGGTCGCCGTCTCGATCTGACGAAGATCGTCGGTGGTCAGCCCCGACCTTCCCGTAGTGATCGAATACAACTCGGTGATGTCGCGATCGGAAAGCCCCTCAAGGGCAATGTGATGCCCGATCCGGAGAAGTCTCCCGAAAATCTCGCTCCGGCGCAGGTCTTCCTCCAACTCACGCGTCCTCGCCGTCGCGAGGAACAGCACTCCATTCTCTCCTGAAGTTCTCGCCAGCCGCGCGAGAAGCTTCAGAGAGGGCGTATCCGCGGCATGCAGATCATCAAAGATCACGATCTGCGGCCCGAGGGAGTCGACTGCACGGCGAAAAGCTGAATCCCATTGGGGAAGGCTGCGCCTTGTTTCGTCCGACGTGCGCTCTCCGACCTGCCCTTTCTCCGGCCCGATCCGCTCTGCCGCGGAAGACGGTGTCGCGGTCTCCAGAGCCTCCAGAATCGACATCCAGGGCGCGTAGGGCGGTGCCCCGTCATCACCCCAGCAATAGCTCCATAAGGCCGGCGAGAATCGACCTTCGTCGCGCACCACCTCTTCGACAAGACTGGTCTTGCCAATCCCCGGCTCACCTGTGATCAGGACAAGGAGGGTTTCCCCGTTCAACGTACGGTCAAGAAGATGGCGAATCTCCCGCAAGGGCAGCTCTCGCCCGACAAACGCGAGAGAGCGAAAAGATTCGTTATTTTTTTCGTTTGTCACAGGAGAAGATAGTCGGGCTTGCGGGAATCTCCGAGAAGCAACGGAATCGGAGAGCTACGCGCCAAGAAGCCCCCGCTGGCGTGGAGTCGTGTCAGGGTGCCCGATTGAACCCCCTTTATGCAAGCCGAAGCCCGCTCAAGCCGGGTGAGAAACCGGACTCCGGAGTCGTTTCCATTAGTCATACCTAAGGCCTCGATCTGGGCCGGCCGCCCGGCGAGAATGGGGCGGCGGAGTCCCAGGGGTTCTCGATGGGCAACCACACCGGCTTCTGCGGCCATGTCCAGAAATGCCCTGCAGGCCCCCGGAGACCATCCTATCCACGGGACGTGCTCAGCCTTC
>DLYX01000017.1 GCA_003447545.1 Deltaproteobacteria bacterium
CTTTCGACGCCCACGGCAAGACTGAATACTTTCGGGCCGCGGGCAAGAAATTTGGCGGCCTGATGGCTGGTGCCCCGGATATTCAGATCGTAGTGCAGGACTAGATTCTCGCGCAACACGACTTCGTTCGCCAGATCGGCCCTGCTGTTTTTCCAGTTGGAGAACGATTTGGCGGACGGAGGTTGTGTTCTTTCCGAAGCCTCGTTCATGAATTGGTCTTGAGTTGCCCTCGGACCCACGAGCCGCCATCCGGGTCATGCAAGACTTCGCCGACGCCCCCCGGGTACTCGATTTCGATGGCAACAGGTGCCGATTGATCGACCATTTCATCCGACGGGCGTTCCATGCGACTCAAAGTTGCGATTGCTTCGGCAGCATCGAATTCAAACTCATGAGTTGCTAATTGTCTGGCTCCGGAGCGGGGGCAAAGGGCTCGGTCGAGACCCAGAATCCGCACCAACCGTTGTGTCAGATGCTGACAATCGTGTTCGCCCAGCCACTCGGAGAGGACTCGTGCGATCACCGCATAGGTCCTTTCAGGTTTTGCGAGTAGCGCCAGATAGATCTCGGAGCGTCGCTCGTAGGCGACCAGGCGGTCCTGAGCGATTTCTTCGCCGAGTTCCTCGGCGAATTCTTCAAGAAGAGCCGAGAGTATTTTTCGCAGTAGCGGTGCCACCGGGACTGATTCGTCCAGCGCGAGGAATTGGGCCGTCAGGGGCAGGATTTGTCCTCGGGCGAGAACGATATAGGCGGTGATCAGAAAGTAGCCTTCGGCGCCCTCCTGGGCCGAGAAGGTGTGGCAGCCGACGACGTACTCGCCTTTGGCCTTCCCGTAGCCGGCGACGGGAACGGTCTCGAGTTTATATTCCTCGCGGCGGTCGTAGAACTCGGTTCCGGGCAGAAGTGTGTAGCCAAAGATATTGATGTTCGGGAATACACGGAGAAGGCGGTCGAGATTCGTTTCGAATTCGCTCAGGGTATCGCCCGGCAGGCCCCAGATCAGCTCCGCGGCAATCGGGATTCCTTCGTTCGCACATGCCTTGACGACGCGCTCGAAATCGTTGTCGCGCATGTTTTTTCGATTGCTTAGTTCAAGTGCCAGAGGGGTCAGAGTCTGCAAGGCGAGGTGATAATGGGAGAGTAGATTCTCCTCGTGCAGGCGGCGAACAATTCCTTGAACGCGCTTGTTGTGATTTTTGGACCACGAGGTAGCGAATGTTTGCGGCAGGCCTGTGCGCTGACGGAGTTCGATTACCATCTCCGTTTTTTCCGCGTCCTCGCGGAGGGCTCCGAAGTTGGAGTCCGCGAGCCAGAAATCCTTGATGCCGCCAGCCGCCGCCCGTTCGAAATCGCTGCGGATACGATCGAGCGAGAATTGATACATCTTGGTCCCGATGGCTCCTGTGCCCCATTCACAGAAAGCACAGCGGTAAGGGCAGCCACGAGCCGTCTCGTAGGACATTTGCCCGTAAATCGGTTCGCCTGCCTCGTCACGAAGTTCGATAACGTCGAGCGCAGAAGGAAATTCATCCAGAGATTCACGGCGCGGGCGGGTGGGTGTTTTGCGAACCACGCCCTCATCGAGCCAGGCGAGTCCTTCGATTCCGGGCCATTGTTCCGGGGCACTGTCGAGAAGTTCGGCGAAGGTGATCTCGCCCTCGCCGAGGATGATCAGATCGATGGATTCATCGAGCAGAAAATCTTCGGCTCGCTGGACGTGAGGCCCGCCGGCGACGACCAGAAGTTCCGGGACATCTTTTTTCGCGGCCGCGGCGATTTCGAGAAACTCGCCGACATTCCACGTGTAGCAACTCAGCCCCAAAATGGGCCGCTCGCCGCGAGCGACAGCGGCAGTTGCTTGCGCCCTGATTGTTTCCGGCCAGGTCTTGTGGAGCCAGGTCTCGGCCTCCTCTCTCTCAAGAAAATGAACGAGGCTGATCTCAGTCTTTGCGGCGGATGCGCCTTTCTCGAGAAAGAATGCTTTGAGGGCACCTGTGGTCATGGGGGGAGCTTGGAATTGCTCGGTGTCCATACTCAGGAGCCAAACGGGCCTAGAAACCATGCTTCTGAACTGCCAAACGGGAGGCGGAGTCGCAAATCTCGACACAGGGGCAACCTTGGCGTACCCACAGAGATCAGGACGTCCTATGTCCTGAAGGAGAGGCCTAATTGAACATCTGGGACTGGCTACAATTGATTTTGGGCCTCGGATTGCTGGGGATTGGTGGTGAATTCCTGGTCCGAGGAGCATCTCGCCTGGCCCGGGTTCTCGGGATCAGCCCTCTGGTTGTGGGCGTGACGGTGGTCGCGGTGGGTACAAGTGCCCCTGAATTGGCGGTTTCCCTTCACGCGGCCTTTCTCGGGCAGCCTGATGTGTCGATCGGGAACGTGATCGGCTCCAATCTGCTGAATTTGCTTGTGGTCCTCGGCGCTGCCGCTGTTGTGGTTCCACTCGTCGTGGCGCAGCGACTGATTTGGTGGGACATCCCCATCATGATCTTTGCGACGGGCCTGGTCTGGTTCTGCGCGAGGGATGGTCATTTGTCCCGAGTGGACGGGATCGGTTTGTTGGTGGTGTTGGTGAGTTATCTGGTGGCGGCTGTCCGGATCAGCACCGGAGAGTCCGATGCCGTTCGTCAGGAATACGAGAAAGAGTTTTCTGAAGCCGCTGGTCCCGGGTGGGGCGGGATGGGTCGGGAGATCTTCCTGATGGTAGCCGGGCTCTTGTTGCTTGTGGTGGGAGCCGAGATTTTTGTCGAAGGGGCGATCGGAATCGCTCGATCGCTCGGGTTGAGCGAATTGATTATCTCGCTGACCATCGTGGCGGTTGGCACCTCGCTACCGGAACTGGTGACGGCGCTGGTCGCGGCTACCCGCGGGGAGAATGATATCGCGGTCGGGAATGTGGTCGGCTCGAACATCATGAACCTGCTCGCGATTCTGGGTCTTACAGCCTTGATCGCGCCAGGCGGCTTGGCTGTGCCGGCAGCGGTTCTGTCATTCGATCTGCCTGTCTTGTTGCTGGCATCGGTGGCCTGCCTGCCCTTTCTGGGTTCAGGGCATCGGCTTACCCGCCCCGAGGGCATGATTTTTCTTCTGGCGTACGTCGGCTATATCTCCTGGCTCTTCTACTCGCTCTGAGCCGGGCTTTTCTGGCGTCTCGGAGTTGGCTGCCGCACCGCACGCGGGACGTAGAATCCGGGGAATTTACCCACCGCATGGGAGAGCCCTTTCAGAGTGCCAAAGAAAAGATTGACGTTATAGGTCAGCGTCTGCTCTCCGTTCGGGCTCAGCCCCGGATGAGATTTGGGGGCATAGACCACGAAGTTCCCGATGCGGCACATCAGGTTCCGGGCGCGTTGACGCCGAGCGGCCATATCCTGTCGGGTCCGAGCGCTGCGGAGCAGCGGTTTGCCGCAATGCCGTCGTGCGGGCAGGCTCCACGGCGGCGGGACGTGGTAAACGGCGCCGCTATCTTGCCATGGCCCCTCCAATACCTCCGCAGTGAAGCGATGAATATCGTAAGTAAGGCCCTGGATCTGGTAAGTTTCCCAAAGCTGGTCCTGCCGGCGGTCGATCGTGGATTCCGAAGACGCCGGAAGCCCCTGAACCGTGGCCAGTTTCTGGAATTCAAGCGGTGCGGACCACTCCGGCTCATTCTTGTCCGTATGCATCCACCACTCCCACGCCCATGAACCATCAAAATCCTGCAAGGCCGAGACGGGCAGACGCGCGAGGATGGTGGCTGTTTTGCCGGCCGAATCTCTTCGAGAGCCGACGACGATCAGGAATTTTCCTCGTCGCACGACAGCGCTGGTGATGCTGAGGCTCCGCTGGTCCTCAGGCGTACTTTTCCGAAAAGGGAGCGCCCGTTGTCGGACCTCCCATTCTGTCGGTGCGTCGAGTGGGTTGAGGACGTGGAGGAGAACTGCGGCTACGGGAGAAAGTCCACTGGTCGCGGAGTTCTCATTGGCGAGAATGACCAATCCTCCCTCGAGAGAGACTCCGGAGAGGGGCCAGAGGTAGTGGTCGGGGTCGTCTGCGGCGAAAAAGGAAGTGGGGGCGCCGTCGGGTTTCCCCCCCCAGAACCGCTCGATTGGTTGGTAGGACCCGGGCAATCCGCGCAGGACGCCAACCGAATTATGAACGGGACCAGTAGCCTTTCCTTTGAA
>DLYX01000384.1 GCA_003447545.1 Deltaproteobacteria bacterium
ACGCCAGCCCAGGCGCCCCGGACCTCGCTTGGATCGATGGGCTGATCAGGCCAGTTCCGGTTGGTGGCCTCGAGTAGATAGTCGACATCCTCGCGGGTGATCTCCGGTCGCTCTACCGCCTCCGGATAGAATGTATCGGTGGTACCGATCCAGCAGATATCCTCAAAGGGAACGACGAAAAGAATACGCTTGTCCTGCGCTCGCATCACGACAATATCATCGACGGGAAGACGCTCTCGCTCGACCACCAGATGGATTCCCTTGGTCAATTGCATGCGATCATTTGCGGCACCGCCAAGACGGCGGACCGAATCGACCCACGGGCCGGCTGCATTCACCACGACAGCCGCATTCACATCCAGCGAGCGTCCCGAAAGGTCATCGCGCAGACCAACGACAAGGCCCGCCCTCCGGCTCTGTCCATCGCCGGAGACCGTCAGCGCGGACTCCTGTTCTCGCAGCGCAGTTGCAGGGGCTCGGTTGACGACCCTCGCTCCATAGCGCTTGGCCGATTTCAGAGTTTCCAGTGTCAGGCGGGCATCGTCGGTAATATACTCCGTGTAGACAGCCGATCCCTGCAGTCGGTCCTTGAGTAATCCGGGGATTCGCGCGACCGATTCGTCGCGATCCCAGACTTCATGCAATTCTTCAGCTGGTATTTTCGCCATCTTCTCGAAGGCCCAAAGTCCAGCCCGCAGCTTCATCAAGCCGGCACTTGTCCGGCCGTGAACCGGAAACGCCAGCCGTGCGTGCATTGCGAGGTGCGGAGCAATCTCGGTGAGGCATTTCCGCTCCCGGTTGGCTTCGAGAACCAGATTGATCTCTCCCTGCTCCAGATAACGCAGGCCGCCGTGAATCAATTTGGACGAGCGACTCGAGGTGCCGGAGGCAAAATCTCCTCGCTCAACCAACCCGACGGAGAGTCCCCGCATCGCGGCATCTCGGGCGATACCGGCACCGGTAATTCCACCCCCAACGACGAGAAGGTCGACGCCCTCCGCTTCCATGGCATCAAGATCCGAAATTCTGGTATCAACTGAAAAACTCAATATCCTCTCCCTCGCAGGTGGCGATCATCGAACCCGAAATGATGCCCGAGTTCATGAATCAGTGTCCGCCTCACTTCCCGCCGAAGATGATACTCATCTCGATGCGCGTCTGTCAGCGTTTCATAATAAAGTACGATACGATCTGGCAGCATCGGAAAATCGCTGCCGCGTTCGATCGGCGGGACACCCTCGTAAAGACCAAACAGGCTGCCTTCCCGGCGCGCCAGTCCCAAGGATTTCAGAACCTCGTCGGAGGGTGCGTCCTCGATAACGATTTCGACATTGCGAATGGACTCCTGCACAGAGGACGGAATCCCGTCCAGTGCCTGCGTCACCAGCGCTCGAAAGCGGGATCGTGAAATCCAGGACGTGGCTCGTGCTGTCTCTTCCACGTTCTCAGTCTAGCACAGAATGGGTCGGTGCTGCCGCTATCGAGAAAGTACGCCACCGCTCGATCTGAGGTCGAAATGCTCGGACAAGAACCCAAGCGCGGCACCATCGACCAGATATCGGAACGATCCACCCCGGCTGGACCCGAAGAATCGGTCGGTAAAGATGAGGAAGTCAGGGGCGCCGGGGGGCGGCGCCCCTTCTACCGTAAAAAAAGCCAAATCCCTTCCTCGCAGATGGCCCTCGGGTTAATGCAAATCTTCCATCGCGGGTCGCGTATGCTCCGACACCAGATGAGTCTCATCCTCGTGCCGTCGCGCGATCCCGCGGACTTCGTTGGCCTGCTCCTGCGCTTCGGCGCCGGCCAGTTGGTCAAAGGTCAGAACGACGGAGGGACCGCCCTGGTCTGCCAAAAAGCTGATCGTCGGGGCCTCATGAGCGTATTGATGACGCTCGCAGAAGCGCACACGAGCGATATCCGCGCAGCATAAATGAATGTGGAATTTCTTGTTTACGATATGAATCCAGCCGTCCCGCACCTGCAGGTCGGCGAGGTCGGCAAAAAGCTCCGAGGCACCAAGGGCGTTCCGCAGGATAATCCTCGCCTGACCAAGAAACCGCATTTCCTCGACGAGGTCTTCGATATAACGCCCGTCCTTGATGCTGTTTTCTTCAGATTCGCCGTGGCCACAAACACTCACGGTATTGTTTCTATCCTATTTGAATATGAATATCAATATCATTTGTGAACCTTCTGCACTTTGACTCCGATTTTTTGATTTCCGGACGACAACACCGCGGAATTGCCATAGGCAAGGAGGCTATGGCAACGGTGACCTTCGAGCCGCGCAGCGGCCCAAGCTGGAGAGATCCATTCCCGATGTACAAGGCGATGCGAGATCATGGCCCCATTCTCCACGTACCCAAGGGAGATTACTGGGTTTTATCCCGCTTTGAGGAGATCTGGCAGGCGGCTCGCGACACCGAAACCTTTTCATCAGCCTCCGGCCTGACAACAACTTACGGCGATATGGAAGCGATGAACCTGGCGCCGACGATGGTCATGATGGACCCGCCCCGTCATACTGATTTTCGCAAATTGGTCAGCGCCGGCTTCACGCCTCGCAAGGTACAGGCGCTCGAACCTGCGATGCGGTCGTATGTAGTTGAAAAAATTGAGGAAATGCGCGGCAAGGGCTCCTGTGATTTTGTCGAAGGGCTCGCGCGCCCTCTCCCCTGCTGGGTCGTGGCCAACTATCTCGGCGTGCCCATTGAAGATCGGCCTCTCTTCGACGACTGGACCCATGCAATTGTCGGCGGCAGCGCCGAAGGGAATCTTCTGGATGCCGGCGGCGGCGCTGCAGCTGTAGGCGAGCTCTATGAATATTTCACCGCGTTGGTCGAGCAGAAACGGAGCCACCCCGGAGACGATATGGTCTCGGAGCTGATTGCTTCGAAGTTGGAAGGAAACCCGCTGGGGATCCTCGAAATCCTGGGCTACGCCTTCGTCATGATCACCGGCGGCAACGACACCGCCACCGGCTTGCTCGCGGGCGCCGCTGAACTTCTGACCACCTACCCCGAGCAGCGCCAGAAGCTGATTGATGATCCGGGTAAAATTGCCAATGCGGTCGAGGAACTGCTTCGCCTCACATCCCCCGTCCAGGGACTCGCGCGGACCCTCACCCGTGACGTTGAGATCGATGGCCAGAAAATTCCTGCGGGTCGCAAGGTGCTGCTGCATTACGGATCCGGCAATCGTGACGAACGTGAATTCGGACCCACCGCGAGCGATTTCGACGTTGATCGTAAAATTGACAGAATTCTCACCTTCACCATCGGCCCCCATTATTGTCTCGGGGCTGCGGCCGCACGAATGCAGGGCCAGATCGTTCTCGAGGAACTCCTACAGCGATGCCCGAACTTCTCCGCCGACGTGGCCGCAGGAGAATTCGCGCGCGGTGCGGTCGTGCGTCGCCACGAAGCCCTTCCTCTGACGACGGCCCCCTGACCTAGGCACCCCTTCCCGAACCGACGTCGGTTTGCGTATGGTGATTCGCATGAATGTGATCGCCGAGGGCTTTGCTTTTCTGGAGGGACCGCGGTGGCGCGAAGATTCCCTCTATTTTTCGGATATGCATAGCGAAGCAGTTTTTCGCTGGTGCGAAGGCAAAGGCGTCGAGAAAGTCGTCGAAGTCAGGGAACGCCCTTCCGGATTGGGATGGGATCCTCAGGGGAGACTCCTGATCGTCTCGATGAGAAATCGCTCGCTGCTGCGCTGGGACGGTTCGCAGCTGGAAACCGTGGCCGACCTTTCCTCAATCGCCACTTTCGATACCAACGATATGGTCGTGGACGCGCGCGGCGGCGCGTATATCGGGAACTTCGGCTCGAGCATCGAGGGAGAGGGAACGGTTTTCCCCGATCCAGCAAAACTCGCCTACGTCTCCCCCGACGGACAGGCCCGGGTGGTCGCCGAAGATCTCCTCTTTCCCAATGGCTCGGTGATTACACCCGATGGCAAAACACTGATCGTCGGCGAGACCTTCGCCGGACGAATGACAGCTTTTGATATTCGGTCCGACGGAAGTCTGGAAAACCGCCGCATATGGGCGGAGATGACGGGCCGGGCACCCGATGGTTGCTGCCTGGACGACGAAGGGGCGGTCTGGGTAGCCAGCCCCACCACCAATGATTTCGTCCGAGTGCGCGAGGGTGGCGAGATTCTGGATAGAATCGAGGTCGACCGCATGGCGATCGCCTGCACTCTCGGCGGTCCCGATGGGCGGTCCCTCTTTCTCCTCACCTCCAAAACGACCGAGAGTGCCGAGGCTCGCAGGGCGAAAAGTGCGCGCATCGAGGAGCATCGAGTTCAGGTCCCCAGCGGCAATAGTCCCTGACGCGCTTGCGCCCCGGCCGGGGAGACCCATACCCTAGAGCTATTCGTTTTGAATGGAGGGGGATGCGGGCCGGTGCCCGCCGCGGTCTTCAAAACCGTTAGAGCGCCATATACATGGGGCTGGATGGTTCGACTCCATCCCTCCTCCGCCAAACGTACCTGATCGGGAAGGATCGGCTCGAGCCGAGAAACCATGTCGAACGACCCACAAACCCCGGCGGCCACTCCGCCGCCAATGCCTTCGGTCCGAGAGGAGTTTACCGGCCTCGCGCGTCTGGCAACCCCGGTTGTGATCGCCGAATTGGGGTGGATGGGCATGGGCTTGGTCGATACGGCCATGGTCGGCCAGGTATCTCCGATCGCGATGGGTGCTGTGGCTGTTGGAAGCAACGTCTTTTTTCTTTTCATGGGAGGCGGACTCGGGTTTCTTTTCGGCCTCGACACGGTCGTGGCTCAGGCGATCGGCGCGGGTCGCATCCAGGAAGCCCATCGGTCCCTGATTCAGGGGCTCATTCTGGCGCTGGTTTCCTCCTTGCTCCTGACCCTGTGCATGTTCGTGTCGGCAATGAACCTGGAGTATGTCGGCATCCCGGCAGAGGTCCTGCCTTACGCCCAATCCTATTTATGGATCACCGCCTTGAGCATGCCGGCGCTTTCGATCTTCATGGCCCTAAGGCGCTATTTGCAAGCCATGAATCTCGTCGGCGCCTTTATGGTGATCGTGTTGGTCGCCAATATCCTCAATGCTCTGGTCAATTGGGTTCTTGTCTTCGGTCACTGGGGTTTTCCTGCAATGGAAGCCAGTGGATCCGCTTGGGCAACGGTGATCTCACGAGCCTTCATGATGATCGCACTCGCGATCTACACAATCGCCCACGCGCGCCACAAGCAGACCGGACTTCTCCAGACACCTCTGCGAGTGGAGATGCCTCTGCTCCTCCGGATCACCCGGATCGGACTACCCGCCGGTGGTCAATTCCTTCTGGAAACAGGTTTTTTCAATATCGCGGCGCTCATGGCCGCACGGCTGGGCCCATTACCGCTGGCGGCGCATCAAGTCGCCATCACCGTTGCCGCCTTTTCCTTTATGGCGCCTCTGGGCATTTCCTCGGCAACCGCCGTTCGTGTAGGGCAGGCTGTCGGGCGAGGAGATGCCCCCGGTGCCAGACTCGCCGGCCGGACGGCCCTGACCTCGGGCGGGGTTTTGATGCTCGGCTTTGCCGTGATCTTCCTGACCCTCGGGCGGGAAATTGCCGCTATCTTCACGTCCGATACGGAGGTAATCGCCATCGCCGCCAGCATCTTCGTCGTCGCCGGGGCCTTCCAACTCTTCGATGGACTTCAGGTGATCGCCGTCGGTGCCCTGCGCGGACTGAGAGAAACGCGGATCCCGGTCGTGATCGGTGCCTTTGCCTATTGGGTCGTCGGGATCTCCTTGGCGACGATCTTGGCTTTCCACCAGAATTTGGGCGTACTCGGCCTCTGGTATGGCTTTATCGCCGGCCTGGCTGTGGCCGCCGTCGCCTTGCTCTGGGTGTGGAACCGTCAGGCAAGAAACCCCCTGCAGCATCGAATTACGACATCGAACACCACTGGACTCGACCCCGGGCAACCTGCTGGCTAGAACCTTCTCATGGCCTCCAGCGCGCGCATTGCCCCGTCGATTCTCTCTGCCGATTTCAGCATTCTGGGGGACGAAGTCCGCCGTGTCGAAGCCGGCGGTGCCGATATCATTCATGTCGATGTGATGGACGGCCATTTCGTGCCCAACCTGACGATCGGGCCTCTGGTGGTCAACTCGCTTCGACCGGTCACCGATCTGGAACTGGACGTTCATTTGATGATCGAGAAGCCCTGGGACTATATCCCGGAATTCGCCAAAGCCGGGGCCGATTCGATCACCGTTCATATCGAGACCTGCCCGGATCCCATCGACGTCATCCAACAGATTCACGATCTCGACAAACGCGCCGGGATCACCCTTTGCCCGCGAACACCGATCGAATCGATTCAAGCTGTCGCAGGAATGGTCGAGAGAGTTTTGATCATGAGCGTGGAACCTGGTTTTGGCGGGCAAAGTTTCATGCCCGACCAACTCGACAAAGTCCGCACGCTGGTCGATTGGCGCGACGCCGAGGGACACCATTACGACATCGAGATCGACGGCGGCATCAAGGCCCATAACGCGGCTGCGTGCGCCGCCGCAGGTGTTGAGGTCTTTGTGGCGGGTTCCGCGGTCTTCGACGCCGATGACTATCAAACCTCGATCACGGCGCTCCGTAATCACGCAACCAGCGACGCCTGACGACCTCTTTCCCGAAGTTCCTTGTCTCGCTTCATCTGGGGAAACTGCCCGGCACAAATCGCGGTCTTGACCCCGGGGGCGTTGTCCTCAAGGCTGAGAAGCTAGAGCTCATGAAAGCCTTGATTCTCATTCCGCTTCTCGGCCTGCTGCTGAGCAGCCCGGCCCTCTCCGCGGCGCCTGAAATTCCGACCCCGACCATCGAAGCTTCATCCCGGAGTCGAGATCGCTTTTATGAGGTACGCGGAGCGACAGCCGCGGAAGTTTTTTCATCCATCGGCAAACAAAAAATCGGGAATATTCCCGGGCGATCGGCCAGTGGCTTGACGGAAAGTAAATTGAGCTATTCGCTCGAGTCCACCTATGGCGGCAACAAGCCCTGTCGAGTTCTCTCCCTGAAACTCGACCTCAACCTCGTGATCACGCTGCCACGACACGCGAGCTCGAGAAATCTGGACCCTGATGCTCAGCGTAATTGGGAGATTTACGAAACGGCGGTGGAGGCGCATGAGTACCGGCATGTCGAAATTGAATTACGCGGGCTCGAAGAGCTCACGCAACGCCTGCGCCGGGGCATCACGGATGGCAAAATCACCGCTGCAGGACAATCGGCGTGTGCGAATTACGTCGACGAACTACTTCGCCAACAAAGAAGTCTGACCAAACGCCGGCATGAGGATTTTCATGTCGAGGCGTCGCAGGAGGTGCGTGATCTGCAAGCCGCGGGCCGAGCGCGGCTGGATACTTTTGACGAGCAGTTGGAGCGCGATCAACGTGCCTTGAACGAATTGGCGGAAATGATCGGCGAGGTCCGTGACGAATATGACGATTTACTAGAGTCGATTCCCCTGAGTGCCCCGGGGCTGAGAGCCGACTCCTGGTCCATCGCTCGGGAACTGGCGGAGGAGCTCAATGCAGCCATCGACCGGCACCACGTCCTGCGGGAAGAACTCCAAGGGCAACTGGAGGCCCGCAAGCGGCTGGTCGAAGATTTGCAATGGATCCGCTGACGAATCGACTTCCCCTACCGACCGGTTCCGGTTAAACCGGCAGCATGATGCTCAAGGATAAAACTCTCGTCGTCTGCGGCTCCGGGCCGGGACTGGGTTCGGAAATCGCCCGCGGCGCGCTTCGGGATGGAGCGAATCTCGTTCTCGCTGCGCGAACCGAAAAAAAACTACAGGCTCTCGCTGACGAACTGCAGGCACCCGATCGCATCGCAATTGCAGTGACCGATATTCGCGAAGAAGACGACTGCAAAAAACTTGCCGGGATCGCGCACGACCGCTTCGGTGGCGTGGATGCCTTGGCACTCGTGGCCGCCGTCGATAATACCTTCGGCAATGTGATGGATGCCGATATCGAGACCTGGCGAAACGCATTGGAGACAAATGTCATCGGTGCCTCGCTCGCCGTCCGAGCTCTCGTGCCGCAGATGCGCTCGCGCGGTGGCGGCAGCATCATTCTGATCGGATCCCAATCCAGCTTTGTGCCCCAGATGCCGCAGATTGGGTATGCCTCCTCCAAGGGCGCCATGATTACGGCGATGTACTATATGGCGCAGGAGCTGGGGCCGGATCGAATTCGGGTCAATACCGTCGTACCGACCTGGATGTGGGGCCCTCCGGTCCAGGGCTATGTGAAATTGATGTCGCACAAGGAGAAGGTCTCGGAAGAAGAGATCATTGCGGGGATCACAAAGGATATGCCTTTGGGCGAAATCCCCAAAGACGAAGACGTCGCCGAAGCTGTGCTCTTCCTTGCGTCCGACCGCGCCCGAATGATCACCGGCCAACACCTGCTGGTCAACGCCGGCGAACATATGCCCTGAGCCCGGTTTCGCAGGGATCCCTGCGGGCCCGTCAGCCGTCCTTGGTGCCTTCGGCAGGCTCGAACCAGATCGGAGAAGTCCACGCTCGCTCCTGCTGAATTCCCGGGTACTCAGGATCACAGCAGGGCCGCAACCCTTCGGGCAAGGCCATTACATCACCAGCACAACTTATTTGCGCCTTGTTGCAAGCGTACTGACTCCAGCGACAACTCGGGTTTTCAATCACCCGAGCATAGTAAAAAGCATCCGCACCCGCATCGAATTCCGGATCCTCCCAAACCGCACACAGAACCGCCGCACCGCCCCCGCTGGGCTCGCAGGTTCGTGGGTCGACGGTCACTCCATTATCCCCACCGGCAACGTCAAGTACTTTTTCTCGGGGCTCTCCATTCTCCCGCCATCCCTTGATAATCTGGATACGCTGTAGCGGGCCTCCGGCATCTTTTCCGGTGCCCGAATCCCTTGTCGCATGGACGACAAAACGGGGGCCCCTGGTATTCCCCTTGCCAGATGCAGGCAGGACCGATCCCATCGCAACCCCGCGCGCATAGCCGGTCGCAACGAGGTCCGAGCGAGCGCATAGATCCTCGGGCAGATCCCAACCTCCAAAAAACCGCACGATGGGTCGCGTACCGCTTGTCCCGTAGGCTTCCCGGCGCTGCATCGCGTGAAACAGGGAATCACGCGTATTCTCCTCGGCCCAAAGCACAGCCAATCCCCCCGGGCCGAATTCGATATCGTCCGGCAATCCCACAACCTCGCTCCCACCACCTGAATGCATTCCAGCGCCGCCATCGCCCGGGTGGTCCTTCTCGGCTACCAGACCCGGCGTTCCCAGATGCGTATCGGTCGCTGCGATTTGTCCGAATTGGAACGGGTTCGCTCCCTCAGCTTCGCGAATGGCCAGCCCCTGCGACAGCGCCGCGCGGGTGAACGAACGGCGGGGGGCAATTTCCCCAACACTCCCTCCCGTCTTGGCACCGAATCGGTCATAGGGAAGCTTCTCGAAATCGCAAAACTCATCAGAGCCCCAGCCCGCGCGGCGATCACACTCGGAGTCCCCCTTATGCTGCATGATTTCAACCAGCGGTTCCCAACGGCTGCGTCGCGCCGCCTCTTCGGCATCGATGGACGGGACCGGTTCTCCTTTTCCGTAGAAAAGTCCGTCGACATTTTCCCGCGAGGCGCGGGCCGATTCAAACATCAAACCGCCGCTGAGGTTTGAGTTGTGCGGAATCGTCAGGGCGTCGCAGCCCGGCAATCCCTCGACACATTCGCTCTCGAGACGGTCCCAGAGGGCCCAGGCCGACTCCGTATCGCGCCAACTCGGCGGTAATGCCGGCACCAGAGCGTTGCGGAAAATGACGTTCCGGTGCAGATTTTGCCCCTCACCCACACTCCCGGTCCACTCATAGCCGACAAAGGAGGTGAATTCGCAGCGCGAGCTCCGGTCGTAGGCCTCCTCCGCCGCCGCCTGAATTTCTTCCCAGACGCTGCCGGCGACCCGGTCACAAGCCTCACCCTCCTCGCCGCAAAAGCCCCAGCGATAACCATAGATCAGGCCAGGCGCTGCGAGCAGCGTGAGCCCCAAAGGCGGCGAATGGCGGAAGGCGACACAAACCGGATGCCAGTACGACCATTCCCCCGGCGTGCGACAAATCCGCACGTCACCGAGAAACTCGGCGTGGTCCGAAAGTGAAGTGAAGTCCAGTGGCCGATCCAACTGGACCCGTCGAGCCGGCTCCCCCCTGGCATCATAAGGCTGGATGCCCAACTCCTCGCCGCGCGCAAACCGATAGGCATCCCGCGGCCGATTTCTCGTATCCTGCGTGCTCGCATCGAAGGAGAATGCCGTATGAATATGAGTGTCGCCAAAAAACGGCCTCTTGAGCGGATCGTAATCCGTACAAGGTTCTCGCTCCTCGGTCACGGAATAGGGTCGGAGCTCCGCGGAAGCCTGATGTGGGAGCAAGGCGATCAGCAGAAAAGAAAGTAGATGATAATGGATCCTCATATCGTTGCCTCGCCGGGGGAGATCTCTCGGGGCTCCAGAATCACCAGCGGTATCGTTCGATTCGTCCCTGCGCGATAGTTCTGGAACCACGGCATCACCTCGATCATCACCGCCCATAGCTTTTCCTCTTCGGGCGGCTCGGCTCTCCGGGCGTGAACGGCTGTCCGACCCTGCTTGGTGCGAATATGCACATCCGGACTCGCGCAGAGATTCAACCACCAGACCGGATCCTTGTCCTGACCTGCATTCGATGCCGCGATCAGCCAGGTCCCGTGATGAGCCACGAAAAGCAGCGGCGTCTGGCGCACCAGACCGCTTTTGCGCCCGATATTTTCCAGCACCAGAAACTCGAATCCGGCGGCTCCCCAACCCATGCGGTGACCGCTTTTCTCGAAAATGAATCGATGAATGCCTGTAATCAGAGGCAGGCAAAGTCGCACCATTGTTCTCACCATTCCTGACCTTCTCTCATAGAAGCGCTCGGAGGGTCCAATGCCCGCGACGGCGGAATTTGCCTGCCTTCCCTCCGCACAGTACGAACCTTCCGTGGACAATCTTTCGGGAAAGAAAATCGCTGTCACCGGCGCAACCGGCTTTCTCGGTCGCTACGTAGTGGACGCCTTGCTGCAGAGGGGTGCTATTCCGATCGGAGTTGTGCGCAACCCGGATCGTGTACCCGAGCTTCGCGCCGCGGGCGTGGAGCTTCGCCGCGCGGACCTCGGCGATCTCGAGGCGCTCAAGGAAAGCTTCGTGGAATGCGATGCCGTCGCTTCGGTTGCCGCAATGATCAGTGTCGGCAGCATGTACAGCATCCGCAAAAAGCAGCGTGACGCCTATATCCAGACCAACGTCGGTGGAATCGAGCGCGTGCTGGAGGCTGCCGATGCCTGCGGTGTTCGGCGGATCGTCCACGTATCGAGCGCGAATGTCTACCGCGACCGGAAAGCTCCGTTGCGCGAAGACTCCCCCCTGCATGATCTCGACGAGATCGGCTTGCTGAACAATAATTACAGCATATCCAAAGCCGCAGCCGAGCGACGCGCCTGCGCTATCGCCGCGGACCGGAATCTTTCACTGACGATCTTGCGACCGACAGGCATCTACGGCGCCAACGACTTCAACTTCATGCACTGGGTTCGCCTCGTGTTGCGACCACCGATCACCCTCTGGCCGGCTGGCACCCATCTTCAATTGGTCCATGGCGCCGACGTCGCTGAAGCCCTGCTGCTCTGCCTCGAGAACGAACGATCGATCGGGGAAGCGTATAACGTA
>DLYX01000468.1 GCA_003447545.1 Deltaproteobacteria bacterium
CGGTTTTTCCGTGTATTCCCAGATCCATAATCGATCCCTCCTGTTAAGCGCGGGACGAAGCGTCGGAGGCTTCGGAGCTATGCTCGGCGATAATATCTCGCAAGCCGTGTGGGGAGAGGACTTCGATCCAGTAGCCATCCGGGTCCTGAATAAAAGCCAATCCTTTCATCGAGCCGTCGTTGGGCCGCTTGACGAACGGTACCTGCAGCTTCTCGAATCGCTCGCATATGGCATGGACATCGGGAACGGTAATTCCGATATGGCCGAACCCCTGCGGTTCATCATTGCCATGATGGTAGCCGGCGAAATCTGCGTCGCTCTCGGTTCCCCAATTATGAGTGAGTTCCAACAAGGCGTTCTGACGAAAGAGCCATTCCACGCGGTCCCCCCGGTCGTCCGGGCGCTCGCCTTCCAGTGCTCCCTTGAAGCCGAGAAAGTACAGGGAAAAATTCATTTTCTCGAAGTCGAATCTCTCCAGAAGTTCCATGCCGATCACGTCGCAATAAAAGGGCAGGGAGAGCTTCGGGTCCTTGATCCGCAGCATGGTCTGATTGAGTCGAATGTTGCTTGGTGTGTTTGTCATGAGGTTCCTGTTCTCGCGTTCGTTTTCCAGGTGCGCGCTTCCGCGTCGCGGGTCATGGATCGCGGCATCCGGAAGGCCGCCTTGTTTGTCCGGAAAACAACCCCGGCGGGGTTCATTTGTAAGTCTTGTCGAAGTCTTTCCAGCTTGGGGAGGACTCCGGGAAATCCGCAGGGCGTTTATCCCCACCAACGGTGAGGCGATCTTCCTGATTGAGCGTATCGACGTACTCGTTGATGGGTACGTAGTAGAAAAAGTGGAGTTCACGCTCACTGAAATACCAGACTCCCGATTCGCGTCGGTACTTGTCCTTGTATTTCATCGCGGCGATGCTCACGACCCCGGCAGGCGTTGTTTCCGCGTGGCTGTAGACGGTTCCTCGGGCCGTGTCGGGATCGTCGTCGAACTCCACGATCAAGTCATGCGTCCAATGGTAGCCGGGGCCGCGCGTTTTCAGCACCTCGATGAACATCGTGGTGATCGCTTCCCGGCCCGTGGAATGGAGGAAGCTGCTCGGAGATTTGAAGACGGCATCCTCAGTGAAGAGATTCTGTAATTTGGAGATATCGTGCTCGTCGCAGGCCACAGCATAGTTCGTGGCCAATTCCTCGATGGCTGTTCTTGTTTCGAGCCGATCAACCCGAGCCTCCAGTTTTTCAATTGCTGTCATCGATTCATCCTATGTCTCTTGTTGGTTGCCGGTCTCTTGCATGAAGCGCGCCACCCATTGGTGGTAGTGCTGCACGCCGGGTTCGTTTCTGCCGATAAGAAAATGGCTATTGGCGCCAGCGGGCAATGCGCGCTGGATGCTGTCGACGACGACGTAATCCTCATCTTGCACGGCCTGCAGCGTCATCGCTGAGAATTCCTTGGCCGCCAATTCCTCGGCATCCGAATCGGGCTTGCGGGAGCAGAGCAGGGTTTGCCTGGTTGTCGTCGAGAAAGGCGTGTCGCCCGGGAAAACCTGACTGACGAGGCAATGGCCCCCGACGATTCCGGAAATCGATAAATTGGGAAACGCGGAATGAATGATGCGGATATACTGATTGCCATCCCAATCAGGATCTTCCATCTGATCCAGCTCGTTGAGGTTTTTTCGGCCAAAGGTCAACCGCTGGTGAGGGCCGTAGGTATCGTGAACGAGGAGATTACCGACCGTGTGTTTTCCGACGGTTTTTCCGTGCACGGTGTCGTGGTGATACACCTCGAGGTAGCCATCGATGGTAGCTTTCCAGCCCGGGCCGGGCAGGTCACGTTGCTTGTATAAATACCAGTTGCCGAGATCGAGTGAGTCCAGCTTCTCTGCGAAATCGCAAAGCCAGTCATCGACATTGAACGTCGCGAGCGGATCCAGCGCGACCCAGATCACCCCGGACTTTTCGGCAGACGGCAGTTCGGTCAGTCCCAATGTTGATTTGTCCACTTCGCCAAAAGTATCTGCGGCATTCAGGTAGACGAGTTCACCATCGGCCGCATACGTCCAGGAGTGATACGGGCAGGCGAAGCGAGACTTTTTGCCGGCGCCTTCGGCACAGACGGTGGCCCCACGGTGTCGGCAGACATTCAGAAACGCACGGGCCTTGCCGTGCTTGTCCCGCGTCAGCAGGACCGGTTTCCTGCACACGGTCTTGGCCAGGTAGGTGCCGGGTTCCGGAAGCTCGATCGAAAGTGCGAGTCCCAACGGCAATTTCGTGAAAACTCTTTCGAACTCTCGCTTGAATCGCTCTTCGTCGAGATAGGCTCCTACCGGAAGTTGCAGCGGGGATCCGGCCTGATCGGTTGTCTTGTTTTTGAAATGGTGGTGGGCGCGCTTGGCGAGACCGCGCAGTTCCTCAGCGCCTTCGAGGTCTTGCCCGGCGTTTTGTTCGTCTGTCGGAATTGATGGTGTCATGAAAAGTCACTCCCGGCCTTCAATTGCAGTAGATTTCCCCGATTCTCCTGTGGTGGTGCCAGCTCGGAAAATGCCGGGATATTTTCAATCACGGATTCGCTCTGTTCCAGAGTATGTTTGCGCATTGCCTCATAAGCGGCATCAGCGTCATTGGCTCGAATCGCGGCGAGGATGATTTCGTGGTCGTCCTGGTTGCGCTGCAGGCCGCCTTCCAGCGACACCTGAAAGCGTCGGTAGGGCACCAGCCTGGCGGCGAGCTCGGAGGTGATCTTCACCAGAGTCGTGTTTTTGCTTCCCTCCAGAATCAGGGAATGGAAAGCGCGACCCAAGGCGGCGTAATTGTCGATTTCTCCAACGAGCAGCTTTTCGGCGGCCAGCGAGTGGATTTTCGATAATTCAAAACGCTCGGCGCGACTCATGCGCGATGTCGCGAACCTGGCGGAGAGGCCCTCGAGTTCGGCCAGAGTTTCAAACAGTCCGAAGAAGTCGTCGACATTGAATTCGGCGACAATGGCTCTCTTGCGGGCCTCTTTTTTAATCAGACCCGCCTGAACCAACAGGAAGATGGCTTCGCGAACCGGGGTCCGGGACACACCAAATTGTTTGGAGGTCTCGGTTTCATCGATGACGCTGCCGGGGCTGAGTCGCCCGGTCAGAATATCGGATTCCAGACCGATCCGAACAGTTTCGGCCTGAGTCAGATGGCCGCCCTGATGACGGGCGCTGCGGGAGGGTTCTGTGCTCATGGATTCTCATTTCCCGGTGCTGCGGGCTCGATCCGGCCGGGACTTCGGGTCGCCCATGTATACAGCGGGGCATTGTTGTATACAAGAAAAACCGCTGATTCACGCACGGAAATCTTTTATCGCTCCGGGGGGCGGAATCCGACCAATTGCTCCCCGGCAGCGCTCCGGCCGAGGTGTCGCGGGATGCAGGCCCGTCTTCAGAGACTGTTGAACCCGGCAATGAAATGGCCGGCAGTCGCTCCGTTGTCGACCGGTAACTCGGCCCCGGTGATGTGGGTGGCGGCGTCCGA
>DLYX01000557.1 GCA_003447545.1 Deltaproteobacteria bacterium
TTGCTGATTCGGATGCCTGGAGAGGTACGCATGAGGTGGAGTGGGTTTCCGGTTGCGCGATTCTGCTGCGACTTTCGGCCCTCTCGGAGGCAGGCTTTTTCGATGAGGCATTTTTTGCCTACCACGAGGAAGTCGAGCTATGCGTTCGTCTGAGGAAGGCGGGATTGCGGGTCGTCTGGACCGGCGAGGCGCGAATTCGGCACCGCGGCGAGGGGAGCTCCGGTCGCACCTACGTCAGCCGCAAGCAGTATTTTTCTGGTCGAAACATGGTGCGCTTTGTGGCGCGGCACGGGTCGGTCGGACAGAAATTCTATTTTGGATCGTTCTTTTTGTTGAGTTTGCCCTTTCAATGGCTGCGCCGCCTGCCTTCGGGGGAAGCCGCAGGCGTCATCCTGAAATGGCAGGGGGCGCGTGACCAATTGCTTGGCCGTCCGCTGCCGCGAGCCGCATTGGGGTTGGACCATCCGCCCGGAGCGGCGCGATGAAGCTGCGCAAGTTTGCTGGACAGGGTGGTTTTGGAATCGGCGCGTTGGTCGTCGAAAAAGGGGCCGCGTTCCTCCTGATTGTCTTGCTGGCGCGGGTCCTTCCCACCGAAACCTATGGAATCTACAGTTTCACCGTGGCCTACCTGACCCTTTTTCAGGTTCTGGCCGACTTTGGTCTCGAGCCGATTCTGGTACGCCGACTCTCGGCGCCCGATGCGGATCGACCGCAGATCCTTTCGGCAGCTCTGGGCCTTCGGCTGGGTCTGGCTCTTGGCAGTGCGAGTCTGGCGGTCCTTCTGGCTCCGTGGGTTTCGGGCGAGGGGCTTTCGATCGTCCCCGTAATCCTGCTCGGCTGCGGTTCGTTGCTCTTTCTGGCCCAGCCCGGGTTCCGGGCGGTGCTGCGCTCGGAGTTGCGATTGGGCGCGGTTTTTCTCGTCGCCACGTTCACCGCCTCACTGACTCTGGCGGGGGTCTTCCTGGCCACTCGACAGGAGGGGGGATTGCTGGCGGTGTGGACCGCCTATGCCGTGGCTACCTGGGCAGGCTTGGGTCTCGCAGCTCTTCTGGTGTCGAGGTCCTTTCGCTTGCAGGTCCGCATCGCTCCGGACGTCTGGCGTTCCTTGCTGGCCGAATCCTGGCCCGTTGGTGCCAATTTGCTGGTGTTGATGATGGGGTTGCGAGCGGGTGCAATCGTTCTGATGCAAACCGCAGGCCCGGATGCCGTGGGTCTTTATGCCTCGGCCGCGCGGCTCTCGGAGGCATCCAATCTGCTCGGTGAGGGCACGATGCTGGTCATCTTTCCTCTGCTCGCTCGGCTGGGGCCTTCGCGTGCGGAAGACCTGCAAGCGTTGGCGGGGCTGACCGCCAAAATGCTCGCCATCGCTCTCTGTTTCACGGCTTTGGTCGGCGGTGCTCTGGCAGACCCGCTGGTTCGGGGGTTGTTTGGTGAGCGCTTTGCCGCAAGCGGGCCGGTTCTGGCGATCCTGCTTTGGTCAGGCCCGTTTGCCGCCGTGGGGACTCTGTATGCAAATTTGCTGGTGATTACCGGCCATCAACGGCTTCTGCTGGGCGTGAACGCGGGGAGTGCTGCTGTTCTGATCCTTCTGCAGTTGCTTCTGGTGCCCTCCTACGGGATCCAGGGGGCGGCGTTTGGGGTCGTGGTCGGATTTGCCGCGGGGCACGTCCTGTTGTTGCTGCCCGCCGCCACCCGAAAGGTGATTTGGCCCTGTTGCCGGGAGGCCTTGCGCCCTATGGCACTTGCTTTGGCCTGTTTAATGTTTTCCGCTTCCTACGACGATGGTCCAATGAAGGCCCTGATTGCCCTGGGGTTCTTCTCGTTGGCCCTTTTGGGAACGAGAACGTTGTCGATCAGGGATCTCAAGGCTCTGCGAGTGGCTCTGCGTGACGGTTCGTCGGATGTTTCGCGCTGAATCAAATCCGTCGGTTCCTATCCCACCGTCAAATCTGTTACGAAGGTAGCGTAGAGAAAGGCCAGTTGGAGGCCCCGATGGTTCCTTTTGATTCCCATTTTCCCATAAATTTCCGCGAAAGCATTCCGTGTCCTTAAAAGTAATCGTCGTCCCCACCTACAACGAGAGAGGCAACATCGAGAAGTTGCTCCCGGCGTTATTGCAGGTCGATCCCGAAATCGAAGTGGTCGTGGTCGATGATCAATCGCCTGACGGCACGGGCGATGCGGTCGAGGCTGTCGCAGCGGAGCTGGGACGAATCCATCTGGTGCGTCGCGAATCCAAGCAGGGTCTCGGGCCCGCCTACCAGTCCGGCTTTCGGAAGGCGCTGGAGCTCGAAGCTGACTATATCGTGCAAATGGATGCTGATTTCTCGCATCCAATCGACTCGCTACCCGAGATGCTCAGCAAAGCCGAGACCAACGACCTTGTCCTGGGGTCGCGTTATTTCGACGGGATCACCGTGGTCAATTGGCCGATCGAGCGCCTGTTGCTGAGCTATTTCGGAAATTACTATGTCCGCAAGCTGACCCGCATGCCGATCAGCGACACGACCGGTGGTTTCAAATGCTGGAGGCGGGAGACGCTGGAGGCGATCGACCTCGCCGATATTCGCGCGAACGGATACTCTTTTCAGATCGAGATGAATTACCGCGCCTGGTGCAAGGGGTTCAAGATCGTCGAAGTCCCGATCATCTTCATGGACCGAACGGTCGGGGATTCCAAGATGAGCAAGCGAATCGGGCTCGAGGCACTCTGGATTGTCTGGGAGTTGAAGTTTCGCAGGATGCTCGGCCGGCTCTAGGGCGAACCTCAGCCATGCGAGTTCTCATGCTCAATGAGCGGGATGTCAGCCATCCCCTCGCCGGTGGCGTCGAGGTCCACCTCGAGGAACTCGGACAGCGACTGGCTTCTCGTCATGGGATCGAGATGACGGTTCTATGTGCTGCATTTCCGGGGGCCAAGGCCGAGGAAGAGCGCGGCGGCCTGCGGTTCCTCCGTTTTGGAAACCGCTTCTCCTATTACGCGCAACTGCCCCGGCGCAGCCGTGAGGAATGGGCAACCGGTGAGTACGACCTGGTGATCGAAAACCTATGCAAGCTCCTCTTTTTTTCACAGCTATATCTGCCCCGAGCGCCGAAGCTCGGGTTGGTTCATCACCTCTTCGGGCTCTCTGCTTTTCGCCAGGTCGCGCTGCCGATCGCCAGCTTCGTTGCGGTTACAGAAGCGATGTTGCCCGTGGCCTACCGCCGCTGGCCTTTCGTGGTGGTCTCGCCCAGTACCCGCGATGATTTGCGGGCGCGTTTTCTGCCTGCCGATTCGATCCGGGTGATCCCGAACGGCCTCGATCACGAGAGGTTCTGCCCGGACGCTTCGGTGGCCGTTGAGCCTGGCCTCATCGTTTTTGTGGGCCGTCTGGAATACTACAAAGGCGTGGATGTTCTGCTCGAGGCATGGCGGCTGCTCGGAGAGCAGCATCCGGAATGCCGGCTTGTTTTGGTCGGCGCCGGTACGGCTTCCGAGGATCTGCAGGCACGCGCGGCACGTTTGCCGAGCACGGCACGCGTGACGTTCACCGGCTTTGTCTCCGAAGACGAAAAAATCGAATGGTTGCGCAAGGCTTCGGTCGTCGTGCAGCCCTCGCACAAGGAAGGGTGGGGCCTGACGGTTCTGGAGGCCAACGCTTGCGGGACACCCGTGGTCGCGACCGATGTGCCGGGGTTGCGGGACTCGGTTCGGCCCGGCCTGAATGGGCTTCGCGTGCCTCGCGGAGACGCTCCGGCGCTCGCGGGAGCACTGGCGCGAGTTCTCGAGGACTCTTCCCTTCGTGCGTCCCTTTCTGCCGGCGCCCTGGCATGGGCGGGCCGTTTTGGTTGGGATGCGGTCGCCGATGCCTTCGCGGAGGTTCTGGGAGCACTCGCTGCAGGCAGGCCCTTGCCGGAGGTGCGCGATTTCCTCGCAGACGATTCCGGGGAGCGTGCGGCGTGAGTGCTCCGCGGGCATGGCCCCAGACCATCCTTGTCGGAGCCGTATCGGCCCTGCTTTTCGGGTCCTTCGTGGGCTATGGGTTCAACCTCGAGGACGAGGGGAATATTCTCTATCAGATCTTGCGAACCTTTCGCGGGGACCGACCGTATCTGGACTTTCATACCGGCTATACGCCGGCTGTTTTCTACCTGAACGCCTGGCTTTTCGAGTGGTTCGGCGTGTCGGTGGTGCCCCTGCGAGCCGTTCTGGTCGGGGTAAATGCGGCCTCCGTCGTGCTGATCTTTCGGCTCGCCTTGCGCTTTGCCCCTCCTCTGGAGTCGGCGGCCGCGGCACTGGTCTATGCGATCTATTTACCGTTTTTTGCCGGCCAGTTTGCGTCCTTCAATATCCCCTATCCAGCTTGGTATGCGGTGCTGGCATGGCTTGCCACGCAATTGGCGATGATGAAAGCGGTCGAGCGTGGCTCCCGTCTCTGGTTGGGAATCGCTGGCCTCGGTGCCGGCCTGGCCTTCTCCTTCAAGCCCAATACCGGGATTCTGGCGCTGGGGGCCGTTGTGCTCTGCCAACTTCTGATGACAGCGCCGATCCGCGGCCGGGTCGGAGCCCTGCTCGAAGGGTTCTTGTTGGTGGTTGCCTTCGGTGCGATCTTTGCTGTTTTGACCTTTGACGTTTTCACCGAACAATTTTTTCTGCTGGGGTTTCCTCTCCTTCTCGTGATTGGTGGCGGGTTCTGGTTACGGCTCGGCGTACGCCGGAATTTCCCCTCACTTGCGCGCCGTTCTCTCGGGGCCGGGTTTGCCGATGTGGGCGTGATCCTCGGCGGATTTCTCCTGATCACGATGCTCTGGCTTTCCTATTTCCTGCCTCGGCTGGGCATTGACAGATTTGCCGAGGAGATCCTGCTGCTCGGTGCCGGTGTCGAGCGGATCTATCTGATCTATTACCCGGATATCAGTGCCTGGAGTGGCGCTCTGATGGCGGGTTTGGTGGCTCTCTGGGGACTAGTTTTCCTGATTGGTGCCGGCGTCTTGCGGCGTCGCGCGATCCTCGCACTGGGGAGTGTTCTGACGCTGGGCCTTTTGGGCGCTCTGGGGATCTTCGGTCTTGCTCCTGAGGGCCTTTTGCTCTCGATCGCCATGCAACTAGAAAATCTGAGCTTCTTTCTGATTCCGGCGTTGCTCCTGGCGGGCACTCTGATGTGGCTGGTGCGGATGAGCCACCCTCTCGTCTGGTTTGCCGCGCAGGTCCGACCGAGTTTGGCGCGGGTGACGGTCGCTCTGGTGTTTGCCCTGATGCTCTTTCTGCAACTTTATCCGCGCATTGATTTCATGCATGTGGTTGTGGGGATGCCGTCTGCATTGGTGCTGGCGGCTGCCGCGCTCTGGCGCTTCGAGGTGTGGGCGGCTCGCTCGCTGGCGGTGACGGCGGATTGGCTTTCTCCCGCAAGAATTCGGTTGCTGGTATTGTTGCCGATAGCGCTCGGGCTTTTTGCGCGTGCAGCGCCTTTTGTCGATGCGCGGCTGGCCTTCGATCCATGGCCCGAGGGGCGTGAGGCCACGCTCCTGCGCCAGTCCGCGCTGCCTGTGGGAGTGGAAAAAGATCGCGACCACGATTTGCAGGAGCTTCAGGAAGTGGCCGCTTTCGTCGAGCGATGGACGGAACCACAAGAAGAGATTTTCGTTTTTCCTGCGTTGGCGATCGTACCCTTCGTCACCGATCGACGGACGCCCTTGCCGCATGATTATTTCTTCCCCGGTCGCCCCTCGCACGCGGATGAGGCGGATATGGTCGCGGAACTGGAAGCGGATCCTCCGGCTCTGGTTGTCTCCCTGAATGATCGTCTCGGCTACTTCTCGGCGTCGCCTGCGTACTATTTTATTCTGCGGGACTATATCCAGCAGAACTACGAGATGGTTCGCCGCGTCGGCCGCTATGATATTCTCGCGCGCAAGGAGTTGCGGAAGGCGAACCCTGCATGGGCTCGTCCTGAAAGCGCCCCGGAGAAATCTCGCAGGTTTGCCGCCGGAGATTTCCATGAGGTTCTGGTCGAGACACAACGTATTGGTGCGAGTGGATCGTCTGCGGACCTCGCTCCCTGGGGGCATCGATTGGCCGATGTGGACCGAGGCGTCCGCGGTGCGATCATCGCGGCTGCGCTGCAGGTAGCGCAACGCGACCCGGGTGGACTTGGCGCTGTCGCCGAAACGATCGCCAACGGTCGGCGCGAGCAGCTTTTGCTGATTCGGGCCATGGGCGAGTACGCCGGGCCCGACGCCTTGCCTTATTTGCAGGATGTTTTTCTTTCCTCCTCGGGGCGCTTGCGATGGGAGTCGGCTCGCTCGATCAATTACGTTCTCGCACGGAGGCTATCGGATCGGTTCCGTCTGGTAGGCGACCGCAAAGGGCCCCTGTGGAACCTGCCCGGTGACTTCCGTACGGAGGAGATGGTCGCGATGCTTGATGATTTTGTCGAACGGCAAAGAATCGGGGCCTTTGCGGCGATTGCCGCGGCCGAGGAGGGGCGCCCGGACCTGATTCCGGCCCTGGAGTATTTCGAAGATGAAGACGAAACGACTTGGTGGAGGATGATTTCCGCATATTCTCTGGTGAAAATGGGTGCGCCGGAGCATCTTGGAACCTTGTTTGATGCTCTGAATACGGGCACTTTGGCAGGACAATATGTGCCATCGCTCCTTCTGGACGAGGAGCTGGTGGACTCCGCACTGGTTGCCGACCAGATTCGTGAGGAGTTGCGCGAAGGCACAGAAGAAGAGAGGGAAACAGCAGCGTGGATGGCTGCCTATTTATCTCGCGCCGATCTGACGATGGAATTGGAAGCGGCTTCGGCCGATAGCAGCGCTGCTGTCCAGCGCGCGGCACGTTGGGCGCTGGAGAAAAGAAGGTCAAGAGAGCAGGGTGTCGAGACAGGCCGTGGGGAAACGAATTTGCGGCAAGGAGAGCGTTCGTGAGCGAAGCGACGGAAAAAGCAGCTGAAGCTGCAAGGGCGGGTGGCCTGTCGGCTCCCGAGGGGTACACGGGAGAGCGCCTGGCTGCCGAGGATGTGCGTTTCGCTCCGGATATGGCCCGTCATCTCGCGG
>DLYX01000584.1 GCA_003447545.1 Deltaproteobacteria bacterium
CTTCGTCAGATAGAAACGTGAGGGGCCCGGTTGGATCGACACCGCGATCACGCTGCACGCGACCATCAAACACAGGGACCGAATCGGGACCCGAGGCAGTCGATGCCTTGGCCAATTCCCGGGAATATCTCTGCCACTCTTTCGACTCGATGCTGATCTCCGAGGAAAAGGTGCGACGACCATTCTCCGAGACCAGTTCGATCTCGCGGCGATCCCCCGAGAGCACCGGAATCTTCGTCGGCAAACATTGTCCGGCGCGGGTCTCGGCAAAGGTCACATCGAAGCGCGCGCGACCGTTACCCAGAGGGGTCAGGCTCATCGCCTCGACCTCAGGAGGAGTCTTTGCGGCCAGTCTGGGCCGTGCCAGTACGTTGGACGCCGTCATGCCGTTGCTGCACACGGACACATCATCCGGCCCGGGTGCTGGTTCGATTCCGGTCGTAATATCCGTAATCTCCTGGACACATTCATCTGCAATATCGACAATGGCCAGAGGGTTTTCGACCACACAATCCGGACCATACTTCTGGGTCAGGCGAGAGATCTTCTTCTCCAGGGAAGCGCGGCAGCGGCGTAGATCCGGACCACTACCATTTTGCGTCGCTCGGGACTGAGCCTTGAGCGCACAGGCATAGTATTTGCCGTATTCTTTTTGCAGGTCAGCGGCACAACGATCGGCCGCAGCGACGATGCTGGGAGACATAAGGACCAGCGAAAGCGTAAGAATGGATGCAAGACGAGGGCTTTCTGAAATTGACATAGGTTTCCTCCGGACAGGACACGACAGATCTCGTGCAGGCCAGAAGAAACGCAGGAAGCATGCCAAAGCGAAAATAGTCCAAAAGCAGTCCCTGGCCCTGAAAACCTCCAGTTTTCTCGCGCAATCGAGCAAAGAATCGCGCACCTTGGCGCGCTGGCCTGCGCGAGATTCCGCTCAGGGGGTGGGCGGAAGCGGCTTGCCTGCCAGGGCGGTGCGCACCCAGGGAGCCAGCGTGGCATACCATTTTTTGAGCCCTTCTTGATTGAAATGGATCCCGTCAAACAGCAACTTTTCCTTGGTCGGATCGAACCCTTCACCCGGATCCACAAAAAAGACCCTCGCGTGATCCCCGAGCTTACGGATCAATCCATTGGTTTCGAGATTCTTCCGGATCTGGGCCTCATCGCGGGTCGATGGCGGAATGGCGACCAGCAGAATTTGTGCGTTCGGGGCCCGATACAAAGCTGCAGCCACGAGTCGGGCTATTCCTTCCGCCGTTTCTGCGGGATGACTCTCGTTACGGTCAACTCGGTGGTCATTGGTGCCGATCTGTATGGCGACCAGACGGGCCGTGGGTGCAATCAACCAGACTTTCGACAAAGTATCGCGCACTCGATTTGAAGGTGCGCCTGCGTTCAGAAACGCGTGGTCGCCAGCCAGCTCCGACCACACCTTACGATTGGGCTTCCACTTTCGTCGCGAATGTCCAATTTGCACCAACAGGGAATCTCCGAAAAAGACTCCTTCGACAGCCTCGCCTCGCATGAGCCGTCGAGCGAAATCGAGCTCATAATCTCTCTGGATCTGGCGCGTGGGAGTTTGGCCGACCGCGGCCTGCGGGATTGCCGAGGGGGTCCCATCGCGTAAAAATCGCCCGCTCGGGAAGCCTTCGCTATAATACGTAATCGCAACTCCGCTATCGAAACTCGCCAGGTTCTCCGGATCCGCTGCGGGCGCGCCAGCCACATCCTTCTCGGCGCCCGGCAGAGTCACGCGTGGCACCGGAATCAATGACTCTGTGCCGCGTTCATCGGCGGTTTCTCCAGCAGCTACGAATTGGCCCTCCGCCAATATGTTTTCGGCAATGGTCGTGCTCGCGAAAAGCCCGATCGTCACCAGAGCAAGAACAACTTCGCCCCTGAGCTGATTTTCTGAGCGCATCTGCATACGTGATTTTCAGTAGTCGATATAACCTGCCGGCCCTGGCGTATACAAAGTCCGGCGATCAAAAGGTGCCAGCGGACCTCCTTCCTCGGCCTGCCGAACAAGATCGGGATTGGAGACGAATAATCGAGCGAAGGAAACCGCTTCGCCAGCGCCTGCAGCGACCGCCTCGGCAGCTTCCGCCAGCGAGAAGGACTCGTTCAAGACGAGCGGCCCATCGAAATAGCGCCGGGCAAGCGCGATATTATCCAACTCGGCCTGCGGCCTTCGCATGATGTGGAGATACGCCAGGCCGATACCCCCCAGCGCTTCAAGAAGACCGGCAAAAGTTGTCTCGGGATCGTCGTCGTGCAGGTCATTAAACGGATTCCCTGGGCAGATCCGCAGTCCGACTCGGTCCGCACCGGCGGCCTCGGACATCGCTCGGAGGACCTCGAGGGGGAACCGGATCCGATTCTCAAGCGAACCACCCCAAGCGTCCTCACGGCTGTTGGGGCCTGCGCAGAGAAATTGTACGGGCAGATACCCACTTGTCCCGTGCAATTCGACACCATCGAAGCCGGCATCCATCGCCAGAGCAGCCGCACGACCATAATCCGCAATCACATCCAGAACCTCTTTTTCGGATAATGGATGTGGCTCATCAAAGGGCTGGAGGCCGTGCGCCTCGGTATAGATCTTTCCCTGTGCGCGTATCGCCGATGGCGCTACGGTTCTGCCGTGCTTATTGGCGGCATGCCCGATCCGGCCGCAATGCATCAACTGCGCGACCATTAACCCGCCCTCGCCATGAACGGCATCGGTGACCTGCTGCCATCCGGCAACATGCGCGGGCGTCACCAAGCCCGGCGTCCTTGCGTATCCCTGCCCGCCAAAACTGGGGTAGATGCCCTCACTGACGATCATCCCGGCCGAGGCACGCTGACGGTAATAGGTCACCATGAGGTCATTCGGGTTGCCGGAAATATCAGCACGCGAACGGGTCATGGGCGCCATCACGATTCGATTGCGCAGGGATAGCGCGCCCAGACTCGTTGGATTCAAAAGAGACAAGGTACCCCTATAGTCGATTCGGGGTTCTTCTGGAATCCTCGACCAAAAGAGATACAACTTCGGCAATGAACCCTGCTGATACGCCACCAACCGCACGTCCGTCCCTGTCCATGCAGCCGCGCAACTTTGCGCCCGAGGACCCGGGCCCCGGCGGCTGGCGCTGGTTGCTCGACCTGGCTCGTGGAGCCGATGCGGCGGGACTGGATCGGCTGGTCTTTGCTGACCATGTGGTATTCGGCGAAAATCTGGAAGCCTACGGTGACCCGAAAGCTGGTGGTATGCAGGGCGGGAAACAAC
>DLYX01000241.1:0-819 GCA_003447545.1 Deltaproteobacteria bacterium
ATCGCTGCTCAAATGGCAGGCTACCCGGCACCCATCGTGGTCCTGATGGCTGTCCTTGGGGCTGCCATCCTGATTCGCCACAAGGAAAACCTGAGCCGCCTTCGCGCTGGCGAAGAGCCGCGGTTTTAAGAACCGCCTCAACCAATCGCACCTGCTCAATATTGATGCGATGCTTAAACTTTAGGCCGCGTATGCCGCATTTATGATCGCCGCGACGGAAATTGCTGCATGATTTCGCGGCATCGCCTTTGCATTGTTCGCCGTGCATGAGGCATCCAAGCGATCGATCGATAATGGCGAATTTCTTCCCGAAGGCTCTGGCCGGACTGCTGCTGGGGCTGGTCCCCAGCGTCGCGCAAGCACAGGAAGGTGTTCTCGACTCCGGAGATACGGCCTGGATGATGGTCTCCACGGCCTTCGTCATCATGATGACCGCGCCCGGCCTGGCGCTCTTCTACGGCGGACTTGTGCGACGTGCCAATATCCTCAGTGTCCTCATGCAATGCCTCACCTGCATGGGCGTGCTCACACTCGTATGGATCGTGATCGGCTATACTCTGGCATTCGGCCCGGATATCGGCGGCGTCATCGGCGGACTCGACCACATCGGGCTCGCGGGAATCGGCCTCAAGCCGGGAGAAGGCGAAACCATTCCACCACTTCTTTTCGCAGTTTTTCAGGGAACTTTTGCGGTGATTACGCCGGCCTTGATCGTTGGAGCGTTCGCCGAGCGCATGAAGTTCAGCGCCTTTCTGATCTTCTCGGTCCTCTGGTCCATTTTCATCTATTCGCCTCTCTGCCACTGGGTTTGGGGCGGCG
>DLYX01000241.1:1123-3497 GCA_003447545.1 Deltaproteobacteria bacterium
CTGGGTTTGGGGCGGCGGCTGGTTGGGAGCGCAGGGCGATCTCGACTTTGCCGGCGGCACCGTAGTCCACGTCTCCTCGGGCACCGCGGCCCTGGTGGCCGCGCTGCTGATCGGAAAACGACTTGGGTATGGTCACGAGCCGATGCCACCGCATAACCTGCCCTTCACGGTGGCAGGCGCCGCACTGCTCTGGGTGGGCTGGTTCGGTTTCAACGCCGGAAGCGCACTCGGCGCGAACGAGGACGCCGTCCTGGCCTTCGCGACCACCAATACCGCCGCGGCAGCAGCGTTGGTCAGCTGGGTCCTCATCGAATGGGTGACCCTTGGAAAGCCGACCGCGCTGGGCGCTGCCTCCGGATTGGTCGCCGGTCTCGTCGCGATCACCCCCGCATGCGGTTTCGTGACCCCTATGGCCGCGTTGGTCATCGGGCTGGCGGCGGGGATTCTCTGCTTTTACGGGATTCGCCTCAAGGAGCGGCTCGGGGCGGATGATGCCCTTGATGTTGTCGGGATCCACGGCGTCGGCGGAACATGGGGAGCTCTGGCGACAGGGATTTTTGCGCTCGAGGTCGGCGGGATGGGCCAATTCCTCATCCAGCTGGAAGGCGTTGTCATCACCATTTTGTTCGCCGGCATCGGATCCTGGATTCTTCTCAAAATCACCGATGCGTTGGTTGGGCTCCGGGTAGAAGAAGAAGAGGAGCAACTCGGGCTTGACCTCGCGGAGCATAGCGAACGCGGTTATGTGCTCGGATCCTCAGCAGATTGATGCACAGCATCAATCTGCGCGAATCCTGCGGCAGGACTTGCCGACAGGCGCGGGCCTGATAGAAGTCCATTCTTCCCGAAATTGAGGTCATCCATGAAAAAGGTCGAAGCCATCATCAAGCCGTTCAAATTGGACGAAGTGAAAGAGAGTCTGGGAGCCATTGGCACACAGGGACTCACCGTCACCGAGGTCAAGGGTTTCGGACGCCAAAAAGGGCACACGGAACTCTATCGCGGAGCCGAATATGTGGTGGACTTTCTGCCCAAGGTGAAGCTCGAAATCATCGTCGCCGATGACCGACTCGCCGATGTCGTCGATGCCATTGAAAAGGCCGCCAAGACGGGTCGGATTGGCGACGGCAAGATCTTCGTTCTCCCGGTGGATGACGTCGTACGCATTCGCACCGGCGAGCATGGAGAAGAAGCCCTCTAAGACTCGCGGTCGCTCGACCAACAAGGCACCGCGAATCAGGGCATCGAAAGATCCAGATCCTTGATCATGCGGTTCAAGTTGGAGCGATGAACACCGAGAACCTTCGCCGCGGCCGCCTGGTTGCCTTGATTGGCGGCCAGAGCCTCAATGATCAGGCCCTTTTTATGGGCCAACAGGAGTTCCTTGAGAGAAGCCGAACCGACAACCCCACCCCGCGCTTCGGTCTTTGGGGAAACCTCAACCGACGTCTCCCGGCCCTTGCTTTCGGACAGGGGAGTATCAAGCGCCCCCCCGGGCAGTTGCAAGATGGGGCCGCGACCCATCACCAGGGCACGCTCGATCGTGTTGCGCAGCTCGCGAATATTCCCCGGCCAATCATAGCGCTGAAGGATGTCGAGTGCTCCGGACGAAATTTCCTCGATCTCACGTCCGAGTCCCGGACCAAGAGTGTCCGCGAAATGAGCGACAAGCCCACCGATGTCCTCCTTTCGCTCGCGCAAGGGAGGCAACTGAATGGGCACCACATTCAATCGATAGAATAAATCCTCGCGAAAACGGCCCGCACGCACCTCACCGAGAAGGTCCCTGTTGGTCGCTGCGACAAGTCGGACATCTACCTGAAGGACGACGTTACTTCCCAGCCTCTGGATCTCGCCCTCCTGGAGCGCGCGAAGCAATTTGGCCTGCACAGTCAACGGGAGCGTATCGACGTCATCGAGAAACAACGTCCCGCCATCTGCGACTTCAAATCGACCGAGCCGACGTTTTGTGGCTCCCGTGAAGGCTCCGGGCTCGAAACCGAACAGCTCACTTTCGAGGAGACTTTCCGGAAGCGCGGCACACGCAACCTTGACCAACGGCTGCTCGGCTCGAAGGCTGGACTGATGGAGCTGTCGCACTGCGAGTTCCTTGCCCACCCCAGTCTCGCCGATTACCAGGACGGAGGCCGAGGTACCCGCAACAGCCTCGACCTGAGAGAGGGCCTCCCGCAACAGGGGGCTGCTTCCGATCAACTCGCTTGTACCCTGATCCGAGCGAGCTTCGGCGCGCAGGAACAGGTTCTCCTGCTCCAACCTCGCTCGGAGTTCATGAACCTCGGTCCACGACCGAGCATTCTCCAGCGCCACTGCGACGGAAGTCGCCAATAATTTGACCAAAGCGAAATCCGAGGCC
>DLYX01000265.1:0-784 GCA_003447545.1 Deltaproteobacteria bacterium
CCGAGGCCTCCACCGAGTCGCGTACCGCATCACTCATCGCGCCGTCGCAATCGGCCCCGAGGCTCGAGTCCTTGTCCTGCGCTTTCTCGCGCGTCTTGCCCCAGCCGTCTCTGAACTTCGTCTCGCATTTCGCGTCGGCCGCATCCGTATCCGACAAGCGCCCCTTGGAGACATTGGCGTCAGCCTTGCTCAGGCAGAGACTGAATTTGCCACTCAGCAGATTGGCCTTCATCGCGCATTTCTGGCCTTCGGTCTGCGCGGCATCAGCCGGGACGGCGGTGAACGAGAAAGCCAGCGCTATGGCCAGAGTGAGAATTGTGGTTTTCATGGGATCTGCTCCAGTTCCGTGGGTCGTGGCTAAGGAAGCTCGAATCTAAGGTAGCGAATAACCCCTGTCAATATTCGGTTTTTCGATGGTTGACGGTCGCGATGTGACGTTTCACGCATGAGAAAATGGGTCTCATGCAGCTGAGTCGAACCGCACAGCCCTCCTGCCCGATCCTGCACGCGACGCGTACTGCCCGAAAGCTCCGCGGACGATGATCGCGCGCCGAGTTCCGCGCGCTGGGACGGCCCCCGAAAGCGCGCCCTGCCCGGCCCGACGCCTGGCGCCTCGCGGGCTTGGCCGGCAGCGTTTCTCGCGGGGAATCAAAGCGTTGCGGCCGTCTTGCCAATGCAGCCCCGCTCGTCTACCTACTTCCTTGTTCTGCGGTGGAGAGATGGCCGAGTGGTCGAAGGCGCTCGCCTGCTAAGCGAGTAAACGGTTTATAGCCGTTTCGAGGGT
>DLYX01000265.1:1115-4630 GCA_003447545.1 Deltaproteobacteria bacterium
TCTCTCTCCGTTCCGTGGACCCTGGCCGGTCCGAGTTGTAGGTAGCGCGGCAGAACAGTGTGGCCTTGGTGCATGATAGCGCGGTGCCCCAGCCAGCGTTCGGGAGACCTTGCGTCGGTGGAGGCCCGCAGCTGAAGTGTTGCTGCCACCTCTGATCCTGCACGCATCGCGTGCAGGATCGGGAAGGGCCTGCGCCGTTCGATTCAGTTGCATGAGAGCCATTTTCTCATGCGCGAAAGGTTACGTGGCGACCGCCAGCAATTCGCCCAGCGGCTCTGCCACGGCCGGCAAGGAAGGGTAACGCTGCCGGTGGCAGAATCGGGATGGAGGAATAGAGCACCTTCTGTACAAGAAGGGCCTTGATGTTTCCTACCGTCCGGCCGGGATTGGCACCTTGCGCCGGAAGGATGAGCGAGAGATAGTGTAGCAATTCTGCGTTCTCGCAGCTCCAGATTTCTCCGAACCCTAAATTTGACCTCACCTCGTCAGGATAGCCATGCATTCTTTTCATTTTCGTCTACTTGTCCTTCTTATTCCGACTCTCCTGTCCGGAATCCTGGCGCCACAAGCCAGCAGCGCCGATGTTCTGAAGTCCGGGGGACGGGCCGATCGGGCCGGCGATGTGAATCGTACCGGTGCGGTCCGTTGGGAAGCGATTTTCAGCCAGGCCGCGGCACGCCCGGACCTCTCGTCCGGCTTGGAGGTCTTCCTTGGGGCGGTCCTGACCGAGCTCGATGGGACGCCGCTGGTTGCCATTGACGGGCTGGATATCGAAGCTAGCGGCTTGCAAGCCTCGCGGGGGGCGCGGCCGGATCGGGCGAAGTTCGAGGTGCCGGGAAGGGATCGCTCAGGTGCCCGGGTGCGAATTAGCTCGCGGCTCGGCAAGTTGCGCGTGGTGGCACAGATCAATCGCGCCCGCGTGCTGGTCCCAGCCGCCTGTCTGGCGGGGGCCGATATGGCCACCCTTCGCTCGAGCGTGACCCTGCAAGGGCAGGATGGCGAGTCGACCTCATATACGTTCACCCAAGACTGGAAATGCTCCAAGCGACGATCATGCGATGGCTGCTATGATTTAAAAACGATTCGCTCGTCCATTGCGGGACATGGGGGACATGAGGGACACGGGGGACACGGGGGACACGGGGGACACGGAGGACACGGAGGACACGGGGGACACGGGGGACACGGAGGACACGGAGGACACGAGGGCAACCGCCCCCCCAAGGCCAACGTTCGCTTTGAAAATCTGACCCGGGACCCAACAAAGCGGAACTGGATCCGTCTGGACGCCAGCGGCTCCGAGGATCGCGACGGGCACGTGGTCTCCTACAGCTACGAGGTGATGGACAAGCCGGTTCGACTCTCGCTCCCGGGACCCGATGCGGCATCGCATCCCGTGGCCTACGTCCGGTTGCACCCCGGAGTCTACGATATTGTCCTGCGTGTGACCGACGACCGCGGTGCCGTCGGCATTGCTCGGCGCAGCCTATCGATCTCCGGCCAGGAACAAGCCAACTCCGGTGGCCCTGGCGTCGCTTGGGCCTTCGGAGAGTCTTGGGCGCCGGGTGATGACTACGCGGTGTACGAGCACTCCGCGGCGCTGGCCGTCCCAGCCGCGCCGACCATCGATTCGATAGCGGCTGGCAATGGACAGGCCACTTTCACCTTTACACCGGGTGCCGACAACGGCTCGCCGATCATTGGCTACCGGTATACCAAGGATGATGGCAACAGCATCTCGACTATCCTTGGGGAAACTGACCGTTACCCAAGCGGGATCGCAGTGGATGCCGCTGGCAATGTCTATACGGCCAACTCGGACAAGAACAACGTGTCGAAGATCACTCCCGCTGGCACCTCAACGATCCTTGGAGAAACTGGCAGTTCTCCAATCGCGATCGCATTGGATGCGGCCGGCAATGTCTATACTGCCAACCTAAACTCGCACGACGTGTCGAAGATCACCCCCGCCGGCGAATCCACCATCCTTGCGGAAACTGCTGAAGGCAGCCAGCCTACGGGCATCGCAATTGATGCGGTAGGCAATGTCTATACTCCCAACTACAACTCGAACAACGTGTCGAAGATCACTCCCGACGGCACCTCAACGATCCTTGGAAAAACTGGCGATTCCCCAATGGCGATCGCTGTGGATGCGGCCGGTAATGTCTATACTGCCAACCGAGGCCTGTTCAACGTGTCGAAGATCACCCCCAACGGCCACTCGACCATCCTTGGGAAAACGGGCGAACAGCCTCGGGGCATCGCAGTGGATACTACGGGCAATGTCTATATCGCCAACAAAAACTCGAACAACGTGACGAAGATCACGCCCGACGGCGACTCGACCATTTTTGGAACAACTGGCAAGCACCCGGGCGGAATCACCATTGATGCGGAGGGCAATGTCTATACGGCCAACTTCAACCCGAACAACGTGTCGAAGATCACCCCCAACGGGATCTCGACCATCTTTGGAACAACCGGCCGCAATCCGTCCGGTATTGCACTGGATGCTGCCGGCAATGTCTATACTTCCAACCAAGGCTCGAACAACGTGTCGAAGGTCGCCCCCGCCGACGCCTCATACCCTGCCACAGATGACGACAGCACTATTACGATAACGGGACTGACCAACGGCACCGAATATCTGATATCGCTAATCGCCGTCAATGCACTAGGAGAGAGCGTGGCTTCCAATAGTGTATTAGCTGCTCCAGGCCTTGCGCCAGACGCCCCTACCATAGACTCGATAGTGCCAGGAGACGGTGAGGCGACTATCGTCTTTACCCCAGGTGCCGACAACGGCTCGCCGATTACCAGCTACACAGCCAACTGCGTCGGCACCGGAGGCCGATACGCAACAGGCACTACGTCACCCATTACAGTCACCTCGCTCTACAATGGCGACACGTATGAGTGTTTTGTAAAAGCGACCAATATTATAGGTACTAGTCCCGCATCTGCAATGAGTGAACCATTCGTTGTCGGGGCTCCCGCTGGCACTGCGCCCGACGCCGATACCATAGACTCGACACCCCCACCGGCCTATCATTCGTCCTTTGATGTTGGTGGCTTCAGTTATTCTATCACCAGTGGTTCGACTGTTGAAGTAACGGGCCGTGCATCGGATAACACTGACGACCTAATCATTCCTGCCACTGCTTCGGATGGCGTAACCACCTACAGCGTTACGAGCATTGGGGAGTCTGCTTTCAAGGACAACGCTCTCACCAGCGTGATTATCGGGAACAGCGTGACGACCATTGGGGATAAGGCTTTCGGCGGCAACGCCCTCACCAGCGTGGTTATCGGGAACAGCGTGACGACCATTGGGGATACGGCGTTCAAATTCAACCCCCTCACCAGCGTGACTATCGGAAACAGCGTGACGACTATTGGGAATTCTGCTTTCTACGATTGCAACCTCACCAGTGTGATTATTCCCGACAGCGTGACGAGCATTGGGGGTGAAGCTTTCGAG
This sequence comes from Deltaproteobacteria bacterium, assembly GCA_003447545.1. Taxonomy (GTDB): domain Bacteria; phylum Desulfobacterota; class Binatia; order UBA12015; family UBA12015; genus UBA12015. The sequence continues at coordinate 4,600 of DLYX01000265.1, forward strand.
GGCAACGCTCTCACCAGCGTGATTATCGGGA
>DLYX01000574.1 GCA_003447545.1 Deltaproteobacteria bacterium
GATGATGGAGCATTTGGGTGCGCGTGGCGTTGCCGTTGTGCTTGATGGACGGCATATGTGCATGAGTGGACGCGGGGCTCGGCAGGAATCGGCTTCGATGCGCACCACAGCGGTTCGCGGGGAGTTCGTAGAAGATCGAGCTCTCCGATCCGAGGCTCTGGGACTTTTGCTCGGAGAAAATACCCGTCTGGGTTAAGAAAGAGCCTCCGCACGCGGGGGAGGGGGAGAGAGGTTCATGGGGTTGACTGCGGTCCACTGGTTCCGTCGGGATTTACGTCTGGACGACAATACGGCTCTTCTCGAAGCGATCGACCGGGGTGACGAAGTTTATCCGCTCTTCGTCTTTGATGAGGATTTGCTGGGTCGCGAGGACACCGGTGGGCCTCGGGTCCAATTTCTTCTCGATAACCTCAACGCGCTCGCCAAAGAGCTTGAGGCTGCGGGCAGTCAGCTACATTTACGGCGCGGTAATATCGCATCCGAAGTCGCAACGTTTTGCGAGGACGTGAGCGCCGGACTTCTTTGCTGGAACCGAGACTACAGCCCCTATGCCGTGCGTCGGGACGAGGCGATCCGCACGAGCGCTGCGGCACGCGGCATCGAGGTGGCGATTTGCGAGGATCACCTGCTGGTCCCACCCGAGGCTGTCGTGAAAGACGACGGCTCGCCTTTCGTTGTCTTCTCTCCCTTTGCGAGGAGATGGCGTACCCAGCCGAAACGGCGTGCTCGCGAGTTTCCCGGTCTCGACGGTCTGCGGCCCGTCAAAGCTCATGACGTTGCATCGCTCGATTTTCCGCAAGCGGCAGATTTGGGTTACCCAGGCACGTTCCCGACCATGGATGCGGGAGAGAAGGCCGCTTTGGCCGCACTCGAGGTTTTTCTGGATGGGAAAGTGTTTCGCTACAAGGACACTCGGGATTTCCCGGATGTCGAGGGAACTTCCAGGCTCTCCCCGCATTTGAAGTACGGAACCATCTCGCCACGCCGGGTGTTTTTCGGAGTGGAGCGAGTTCTGGGACTGGACCTGTCGACCATTGATACAAAAAAACCTTCCGCAGATTTGGGCGAAGAGAATCGGAAGCGGGTCAAGCAGGCGGGGACTTTTCTCGACGAAGTTTGTTGGCGCGAGTTCTACTTCTCGATTCTTCACCATTTTCCCCACGTGGCGCACAGGCCCTTTCGCCGGTCGTTCGATGATTTCGTCTGGCCGGGAGACAAGGACGCTCTGCTGGAGAAATGGGTCGAGGGCGAAACAGGTTTTCCCATTGTCGACGCCGGGATGAGGCAATTGGCGACGACAGGATGGATGCACAATCGCTTGCGGATGATCTGCGCGATGCATTTGACCAAGATTCTTCTGATCGATTGGCGAGAGGGAGAGAAAGTATTCATGCAGCGGCTGCTCGACGGTGATCTGGCGCCAAATAATGGCGGCTGGCAATGGAGCGCTTCGACCGGAACCGATGCCGCGCCTTATTTCCGCATTTTCAATCCCTACCTGCAGTCCAAGAAGTTTGATCCAGACGGCACTTTCATACGAAAATATGTTCCCGAACTCCGAGACGTTGAGGGCGCCTCGGTTCACGAGCCGCACCTCGACCCACAGCTGCTGGAGAAAACCGGCTACCCGCCTCCGTGCGTGGACTACAAAGAAGCACGGGAGCGGGCCCTCGAGGTCCTCAAGCCCCGAACCCCTACCGGTCCTGCCGAAGATGCCGGCGGTAGTTCTTGATCACCGATATTGCTGAGCGTGGCTGGTTCCCGCAGCCGGCCGTCCGTTGGGGTATCCGGAGGTTGGTGCGCCAGCGCGAGTCGGAGGAGGTGCTCAGGCTCGCAGACGGGCGCCTTCCGGTTCTGCGCAGGTGGGTTGAGGAGATGCGCGCGAGTCCGGTCGCTATTGCTGCGGACGAAGCAAACGAGCAGCACTACGAGGTTCCGGCCGCTTTTTTTCAGGCCTGCCTCGGTGCACAGCTGAAATATAGCTCGGCTTTCTACCCGAAGGGAACAGAGACCCTTGACGAGGCCGAGACCGCGATGCTCGATCTTACCGCGACCAACGCCGAATTGGCGGATGGCCAGGAGGTCCTCGAGCTTGGCTGCGGGTGGGGATCGCTGAGTCTCTATATGGCCGAGCGCTATCCGAATTCGCAGATCACTTCGGTGTCGAATTCTGCGAGCCAAAAATATTTTATCGACGGGCAGGCGGCCACGCGCGGTCTTTCCAACCTCGCAGTGCTGACGGCTGATATGAATACGTTCACGGCCCCCGAGAGCCGGGAATACGACCGGGTGGTTTCGGTCGAGATGTTCGAGCATATGCGAAACTGGGAAAGCCTGCTGAACCGCATTCACCCGTGGTTGCGAGAGGAAGGCAAACTATTTTTGCATGTCTTCTCGCACCCGGAATTTTTCTACCCCTACGAGACTGAAGGCGAAGATAACTGGATGGGTCGACATTTTTTTACCGGCGGTATGATGCCGACCCACGATCTTCTCGACCATCTCGAAATTCCGTTTGCGGTTGAGGCAACCCTGCCTCTTTCCGGGCTTCATTACGCGCAGACGGCGCTTCATTGGCACGAGAATCTGATCGCTCGAAGATCCCATATTACCGATGTTTTGACGACGACGTATGGGAGTTCGGAGGCGCACCGTTGGTTCAATCGATGGTCGCTTTTTTTCCTCGCCTGCCATGAACTCTTTGCGCACAACGCCGGCCGAAGCTGGCAACTCGCGCATCATCGACTCACAAAGTGAGAGAGCCCGTCGAGAGTATCTCGAGTTGCGGTAGGGGAGCGCCCCTCAAATAGAAACGCCCGCCGGCAAAAGCGGGCGGGCGTTTCGGCAGTTCGTCGGGGGCACAATTCAGCTTTTGTGGTTGCCCCAGGTGTTCCAGTGCGTCAGCTCGCCTGCCGGCAGGCGCTTGGCTTCCTTGAAATCGTCGCCGGTGTAGTAGGCGACCGGGAAGAGCACGGTTTGGGTGACCGCGGCGGGCAGGGCCAGCATCTCGGCGACCTTGGCTTCTTCGAAAAGATGGATTGTCGTCCACGCCATGCCGAGCCCACGTGAGCGTCCCGCCAGCATGAACGACCACGCCGCCGGCAGAATCGAGCCGTAGATCGAGGCCTGTGCCGCGACGCCGGCCTGTTCCATGCGGCCCTCGATGCAGAAGATCACCAGTGCCGGAGCCTTGTGCATGTTTTCGGCGAGATAGGTGGCCGAGTCGACGACACGCGGCATCTGCTTGGCGCGTGGGTCGTTGTCGTCAAACGCCGGTGGCATTTCTTCGCGCATGGCGGCATAGCCGGCAAAGCCGGTTTTGTAGACGTCGGCGATGGCCTTTTTCTTGTCCTCGTCGGTGACCACCACCACGCTCCAGCCCTGCATATTGGATCCCGTGGGGGCCTGCAGCGCGATGTCGATGCACTCCTCGAGCACTTTCGGCTCGACGGGTTTGTCGAAGTCGAGACGTTTGCGGACCGAGCGCGTCGTGCGCAGAAGTTTGTCACAAGCCTGAATATCCATTGATTCCTCCGAAGAATGTTCTTGCATTGGACCGACGCCGGCGTCGGTCTGGGTGGGTTATCCTTATGTGCTGCTGGCGCGGATCGCGAGCCTTTTCAGGACGTTTCTGCGAGCAAGGCTGTCGCTCGTCGGACGAGGATCTCGACCATCTGGTCGTCCTCGCCGATCGCGGCACCCACGCGGATCGTGCAATTTGCGTGTTTCACCCGGGCGGCCTCGGCAATGGCCGGGATGTCTTCGCGGGTATGGCGGCCGGGCAGCAGGAAAAACGGCTGAATTACGATCTCGCGGGCGCCGTCGCCCACGCATCGGTCGATCGCCTCGGCGATATCCGGCGGGCAGATCTCCAGATGAGCTGTGCGGACCTGCCAGTCGGGCTTGGCTGTGGCGACCTGCGTGGCCAGACGCTCGAGGAAGGCGGCGGCCTCGGGCCGCTTGCTTCCATGGTCGACAATCAGAAGAAATTTTTCAGTGTGCATCGTTTTTATTGAAAAAGTGACGGTTGAGGGCCCCGGGATGGTTCGCCTGGGCGCAAACAGGCGCGGATCCGCGCGTGTCCGCGCGAAGCGGCACGAAGCGGCACGCCGCGGGCGGTCGTCGGCTCAATTTCCTTTCGGCGGCCAGAGCATCAAGCTGGATGTTCGGGCTTCGTAGTCCGCAAAGCCGGGCCGACGCTCGCGGCTGCGGGTGTCCATCATCGGGATACTGGCAAAGACGAACATCAGGAACATCGCCAGCACGCCGATGCCGGTCCACCAATAGGCCGGTGCGGCTGCCAACGCGAAGAGCCAAAGCGACAGCCAGAAGAGCATCTCGCCGAAATAGTTCGGATGGCGCGAGTAACGCCACAGACCGCTTTCCATATGCGCGCCGGGGGTGCGTTGGCGTACAAACGCGCGCATCTGTTCGTCGGCGACCAGCTCGATCAGGGTCGCGGCCAGACCAACGCCCAGCGCCAGGCCATCGAGCCAGCCAAAGCTGAGGTCGCCCATGGCCAGTGCGGGATAGAGTGGCAGGCAACCGAGCACGATCTGCAGGGTGGGAAAGAGGTCGACCAGCGCCAGCTGCACAAACCAGCGCGGCGTCGGTGTCTTCTCGTAAAGGTCGATGTAGCGGAAGTCCTCGTGATGCAGCCCCGGGAAGCTGCGCACCCAGTTCAGCGTCAACCGAATCGCCCAGAACCAAACGACCGTCATGACCGCGATCTGGCGCATCGACCAGTCAGGCACTGCTGCCAGCGTGGCAAAGTAGCCGGCGGCCGCCGGCGGCAGAATGCTCCAATAGGCATCAAAGACCGAGCCGTTGTTCACGGGCAGCATCGCCAGAAAGGTGATGATCGATGCCACATAGAGTCCGGCGGTCATCGCCCACAGAGGCGAGAGCCCCGAGGCCGAAAACGTGTACCAGGCAGCCGGGACGGCGATCAGATAGACGACGGTGCAATAGAGCAGCGAAGCGCCGCGGTTTTGGGTGAAGGCGGGTCTTTCCATACACTCTGTTTTGCCTGCCTGCGGCCGCTTCGCAAACGCCGGCGGCCGGGCGTGGTTTGGTGCCGGGGCACCGGTGGTTTTCCGGCCTGTGTTTTTCTGCGAAAGTTACCGGGCGCGGCCCGGCAAGGGCTCCGGAGAAAGGCATCCGGCAGGCGCATCAGTCAAAAGGAATATGGGTGAAGCTTTGCGAGCAGGGACGGGATTGAGAATGGCAGGCAGGAATTCAGGTACGCGATGGTGGATGCCGGTGGTTTTGTTGTGCGCGGGGCTGTTCGGTGCCGGTTGCGCGCAGGCGCCCGAGGGCATCGCGCCGGTCGAGGGGTTCGAGGCCGAGCGCTATCTGGGC
>DLYX01000006.1:0-2716 GCA_003447545.1 Deltaproteobacteria bacterium
TCGCGAATCAATGCCTCAGCGCCTCGATCAGCGACCGTAACCGGTGAATCATCGGCCTTGGTTTCGACCGCAATATCCTTCCCGAAATACTTCAACGTCAACTCGCCCGCCTGCTCCACCAGAGCAAGTGCCGTTTCCCGTTCTTTCTCGAAACTGTCCATACTTCAGGTTCGCCCATGCGGCGCCTTCGAGGTCAAATGGTCAGTCATAGATACCCGACAGAAACCAACCCGATCGTTCCTCCGGTGCGTTCAAATCCTGATAAATTCGGCAAAACCCTCCATTCCGAAGCTCCACATCGTAATAATCCCGACAGCACGGTTTTTCGGCCCACCATTCGACTTCAATTCGCCAGGGTCCGCCCATCCGCACAATACCGCAGGAAACTCCGTTCCGAAGCAGAGCCGAGAATATCCGACCATTGCCGACGATCTCGATCCGCAGCGCCGGCCGCAGGAGGCGAAGAAAAGTTGCCGGCTTTTCCCGAGCCATCTCCCACCCCCTTGTCCCCCCCGTATCCGGCCTATGTACAGGCGCAAAAGGCGCCAGCACCGAAGGTTCGGGACGATAGCCTTGCGGCGCCAATGGCCGTCCCACCCGCCCCTCTCCACAAATCGAGGCCAGGCGAGCCAACGTCGTTGCCAGACGCAACGGCGGTGGCCCGGCCGGACGAAACAAATCCAACTGCTCCGGACGCGCCTCCTCGGGCACAAATACCAACGATACTTTCGCGATGGCTGCATCGGGGGGATGGCGCTCCAGTTCAAGACGAAGAACTTCGAGCAGCACCTTGTGCTCTCGAGTAGCCGCCAAAACACCCATGGGCCGTTCCTGAACCGTCCCGTCGGTCGCCTCCAGGCGGAGCCGCATGGCCGCCACCGCCATGGAACGAAGCTCCAATCGTACCAGCAAACGTTCCAGCAACCCTCGCAAGACGAAAAGAAGTGCCTGCAGCGAATCGACACCCCATTCCAGAGTAACCCCCTCCAGCAGGTCCACCTTCGGGAACCGCCGACGGAGAGGTCGGGAAAATATTCCGCAAGCCTGTTCCCATAAGCGAACACCTTCTCGGCCCAGACGTGTGGCTACCTGGTCTCGGGGAATGGCCGCCAATTGCCCCAGATATTCGATGCCAACCCCCTCGAGCCACGCCTGAATATCCGAGTCCGGGTGCAAGAGGGCCAGAGGGCGCTCCGCCAGCCACTCACGATCGCCACCGGGGGGAATCAGAACAACCTCTCCCGGATGCGAGGCGGCTTCTTCTGCAGCAACGATCGCTGTTGCCAGACGATCAGCCAGACCGACGGCAGGCAAAAATCCCCCGGGACTCAAACGCGACAGAAGCGCCGAGGCCAGTCCCCCGGTCGAGCGAAAACGACCGCCTGCCTCCGGTACCTCCAGGTAAACGGCCTGCGCGGATTGTTCGGAAAGCGGCGCCAATTCGACGTGCGGCACCACCGTGAAAACACCTTCGAAAAAGGACTCACGTGCCGCATGAAGTATCTCCGGGTCCATCGGGCGGAGCAAAAAGTCGGAGGATCGCGCCATCGCTTGCGCAACGGTCATTCCCGCTGACGCGCCACGAGCCACCGCTTCTGCCGAACAACAAAGAATCCGGGATTCCGGCTGTGGGGTCTGGCCAGAACGTGTCAACAGGAGCGAAACACCTCGCAGCTCCGGCTCCGCTCGCCGCAGAGCCACTACCGGAAAATCCCGAATGCAAAGACTGGCGTAGCGAGACATCAGAGAAAAACCGAGACCCCGAATCCCGATCCTCCCGGAGATCGGTGAACCTTGACCAGCGACTGCAATCCCTGAAGGAAACTTCGATCCTCAATCCCGGAAGCCCAGATGGCTCGGGGCGCAGAGCATTCCAGGCGCACGGCCGCAGGAACACCTTCCAGACGGGGCGTGGGGCCGGAAAGAAGCAGGAGCGTGGCCCTGTTTTGTCGGGCCGCCCGACTCAACCGGACCCCCGCCGCAGCACCCACGTGCCACGGCCGCGTGGAAACCCATTGCAAAGCGACCTCCACACGGGGCTGTAAATCCAGAACCACGAGTGGAAAGTCTCCGCTCCGCAGGAGGATCTCCGCTGCATCCAGTGATTGAGCAAGGTCCCGGGGGCGCACCCGAAGGACTTCCTGCAAACAGCTACCGAATCGGGAGCAAGCCTCGGGGTCGAAAACATCGTGGGGATCAATCCAGCCCACCGAACGTCCGGAGGCGGTCACCTCGGACATCAGACGAATCGCCAGATTGGTACTGCCGCCGGAAAGTGATCCAAAAAATTCGCTACATCGCCCCACGGGCAAACCGCCACCGATGCGAGCGTCCAGCACCGACAAACCAATCGGCTCCCAGCGATCCTCCAGAGCACGCGCGGCAAAGGCTGTGCCGCGATAAATTCCTCCGGGTAATTCCGGGAGCAGTTCCTTCAGAGACGAGCGCATCCGAGAATCTTCGCCTTTTGTTCGCCATGATGCAATCCCTATTTCGGGGAATTCTCCGGAACGAATTGCGACAGACAATAGTGGATGGTACCCAAAAAACCGCGATCCCCGGTAGCTCAGTTGGTAGAGCAAGCGGCTGTTAACCGCTTTGTCGCTGGTTCGAGTCCGGCCCGGGGAGCCATTTTTTTAAAATTTTCTATTTTAAATTTTTCCGACTATTGATATTATTAATTATTATGAAAAATATTATTTAATTTGGAGTAAAT
>DLYX01000006.1:2901-3794 GCA_003447545.1 Deltaproteobacteria bacterium
TAGAGCAGTCGGCTGTTAACCGACTTGTCACTGGTTCGAGTCCAGTCCGGGGAGCTGAAAAAGCCTCACGCATTTGCGTGGGGCTTTTTTATGCCCTAGCCCGCAGGATCGTCCAGCCAGCCATCGGCCAGGGCACCTTCGGCGATCCAGTCCTGCACCAGCACCCGCAGGTGTCTCGGGATCCGGGGCCCATCATCCGGCATCCGCCCTCCAAAACCGGGGGACAACGATCCCGTCAACTTCCGCAGAAGAAAACTGCGATCGGGATCGCCCGGGGCGACGAGCAACAACCCTGCAGCCCGCGCCGCCCCGTTCCCGGGCTCCATACCCACAAGCTCCCCGTAGGCCGCCCCTGTCTCGAGCAGCAAGCCCCCCGCTGTCGATTCCGAATCATGGCAGCCCCCAACAGCACAGCCCTTATCGAGGATCTGCCGTTGAATCCGATCAAAAGTTCCGTCGAAGAAAATCTTTTCATCGCATCCCCCTCGAGCCGGGCGGCAACTCAGGCGAAGCTGGTCTCGATCCAGCACGGACTCCCCGCCAACGTATATCGAACGCGAACGAAGACGAACCGTTTTTCGACCGGTTCGACAGCTCCCCCCTCGCCGTGGCCCATCCACAGGCACCAAAACCGTCGACAAAGGCATGCAACGCTCGTCCAATTCCTCGGGGAATTCAAAAAAAGCATCCGCCAGCGACTGCAGAGCCTGAAAATCCGGATCGAATTCCCGACTGCCATCGTCCTCGGCATCTTCCACCGTAATCTGACGCAAACCTTGCCGATCGCAGCGGTCCCCTCCGCTATAATTGGAGCAAATGCCGACAGAAAAGGCGCATTGGCCGTTCACGACGCCGTCGGCATCACAAGTAGGACCCGCGTCGGCGCAAACCAC
>DLYX01000188.1 GCA_003447545.1 Deltaproteobacteria bacterium
CCTTGTCGGTGTTGTTGGTCTTGTCGCGCACCCGAAAGCGCATCCAGGTCTTGCCCTCCCGTTTGAAAGTTTCGATGTCATGGGCGTCGATGGAAGAGGTCGTGGCGCCCGTATCGACGCGTGCTTCGAGGACGAGATTTTCGGGGAGCAATCGAATCTTTTCCGACCGACCAATCACGATCTTTGTCGGCATCGAGCTTGCCTCTGCGAGGGCAGTCGCGAGCACCGTGATCGCCAGGCTGACGAGGATTCTGTATGCCGTGGACTTTGAATCTTGCATCCGGGTTTCCTGATCGGGGCCGTTTCGGCCGTCGATGACAGGGAAACTACACAAATTCACCTCTTTTAGCGACGTCCGAAGCCGTGCCGCCCCTGCGGGATCTCCAAAGTCGGGGGAAACCTCCGGATTTCGCTTTTGGGCAACGGCGCGAGGTCGTTGGGGCCTTGGGGTGCGAGCAGACTGGCGAGTTCACGAGCCTGTTCGCGGCCGACCGAGACTTCGAACATTCCGCCCATATAAAAAGGCTTTTTTCGCGATTCACAGAAAGCGGCTGCGGTGAGGAGGTTCAGCACGCCGCCCATACGGGGGATTTTGAGATTTACGGCAGCGGGATTGAGGTGATGCAGGGTGCTTTCCGGTGACTCGTCGGTCAATGCGGCATCGAGGCTGAATCGATCTGCCAGCGCGCCCGAGACCGGTTCGCCGCAGACTCCGGGATCTTCAAGCCAGGCCTCAAAAAGTATTTCAGCGGTTCTGCTTTGCTCGGCGGCGGTGCCGCGATGCTTGAAGTCCAGAACCTCGATGATGCCGAGGGCCGATAGCGAAGCCAGTGTCCTGGCAGGCCATGCCGGATCGAAATCGAGTTTCACGCCGATCTCCGGCGCCTCCTCCTGATGAGCGTGGAGTTCCGACAGCGGGTCGGCTGTGGCTCCAAACGAGCGAACGTAGCGGATTTCTGCGTAAGCGGTTTCGCAAAGCTCTGCGAGATTGGTCGAAGCTTGTTGCAGGGCAAGGTCAATTGCTGCCGACTCGATTGCGGCGCGGCCGTAGGCCTCAAGGGGGCTCCGAGCCAACTCCGCAGCGAAAGTTCCGAGCGAGGATCCTTCTTTCCAATGGTGATTCTCGACCGAGGACCGAAAACGCTCATGGTCGGGTCGAGTCCACGCCACGTTCTCGCCAGATCCCGTCCCTCCATCGCCGAACAACTCGATGGTAGAGGAGGGTCTGGGCTCGCCGGGGTAGGAAGGAAGCGTCACCGCTTTGAGGTGAACGTCGGCCTTTTCGAGATGGAGCGGTAGCTCGACGAGACGTTGCCGCAGCAGCGCTGCGCGGGTCTCAGACATCGGCTGCGAGTCGCAAGCCCGCGAAGATCTGACGCCGTTCCGGCAGATCCCAGTTGCGGAAGCTGTTGCGAGCCGCAACCGGACGGGTCGCCCACGAGCCCCCGCGCAAGACCCGATAACCCTGATCGAAATGCACAGCCGAGTATCGTTCGTAGGGGAAGGCGCGGAACCCGGGGTAGGGCAGGAATTCACTGCTGGTCCATTCCCAGACTCCGCCAAGCATTTGCTCACAACCAAAGAAGCTGCGGCCTTCAGGGAACGTGCCGTTGGGTAATGGATGCGGACCGTATTGGCCGAGATCCGCGAGTTCAGGGCTCGGCGGCAATTGTCCCCAGGGATACGTGCGTGGCTCGCCGGTCTCGAGGTCGGCCGAGGCGGCGACTTCCCACTCGAACTCCGTGGGGAGACGTTTCCCGACAAATCGGGCGTAAGCTTCCGCTTCAAAATACGAGATATGAATTACAGGTTCGCAGGGCGCCAGAGGACGTTCATGCCCCATCGCGGTGGTGAACCACTCTCCGCCGATCTGGCGCCAACCCAGCGGCGCCCGGATCCGGGATGCTTCTCGCCATTCAACTCCGGCCGATGACCAGAACTGAGGATTTTCGTAACCTCCTGCTTCGAGAAATCCCAGATACTCCGCGTTGCTGGTGGGAGCTAGCGCGATGGCAAAACCCTCGATCTCGCGTCTATGGGCGGGTTTCTCGTTGTCGTAGGCAAAACCCTCCGTCGAGGCGCCAACGCGATACGACCCTCCGGGAACCAGGGTCATGCCGGAATGCCCGGGCGTGGCTTTCTGAGCAACGCTTTGGCGGGCCGGATGGGGCGTGCTCTGCCAGGCGAGATCGTTCATCAGGCCGATGCTCTGGAGCATGGTTTCCTGATGCTGGGCCTCGTGCTGCGCCAGCATTTCGAGGACGAGTCCGTTCTCGAGGAGTTCCTCTTGATGATTCGTGGTCGGCCGGGCAAGCTTTTGCTCGGACGCCGCGCGAACTTGTCGCAGGGATTCCCATGCTCCTGTCGCGGTGGGAAGGTCCAGAGCGAGGCGTTCCGAACGGGGGTGGGCGGTTGCCTCGAACAGGTGGTCGGCCTGCGCGCGGGATGGGTCCCGCAGCACGCCGGTCGCCGCGTCAATCCACTGCTCCTCGAAATTGGCAATATGCCCCAGGTCCCAAACCATGGGGCTCATCAGGGGGCTGTGTTGCGATTCGAGCAGCGCATCGGGCAGGTTGGTCAGGATGCGTTCGGTCGCCTCTCGAGATTCCTGCCATTGGCGAAGGGCCATATCG
>DLYX01000347.1 GCA_003447545.1 Deltaproteobacteria bacterium
GCGCATATTGCCGGCTTTATACCCCGCAGAGCCTTGGCGATGCGAGCGGGCAGCAGAATGCGCGCTCGCACGCTAAGCTGGTAGGGTGGCGCGCTCGAAAACCCCTCGGAATCTGTCGGAAGACCTCCAGAACGTGCTTGCACGCGAAGCTCCTCGATCGTTGACGATGAAGGAAATGGCGCGCCAACTGGGGATGGACCGCTGGGATCGTCGGGAATTCGAATCTGTATTGGCGAAAGCTGCTGTCCAGGGAAAGCTGACACGGATTGGTAAAAATCGCTGGCGTGCGGCAACGGAAGTCGCTCGAAAGCGCGTGCCGCGCCGCCGCAGCCGATCCCGCAGCGAGACTGGATCGTCCGAGCCGATGGTCATGGAGGGGCGCTATAGTCGCGCACGTGCCGGGTTTGGTTTCGTGGCGACGACAGGGGAAGACAGGGAGAAAATCGGGGGCGATGTCTTCGTGCCCCGTGGCGGGGAGGCCGGCGCTCTGCACGGGGACAAGGTTCGCGTCGAGGTCCGTCGCTTCGATCCGGAAACCGGACGTTCCACAGGTCAGATCGTCGCCGTTTTGGAGCAGGCGAACCAACATATTCTTGGTCGCGTCGAAAGCGTTTTTCGCCGGGATGGCTCGGGGGCTCCGAAGTTTCGGGTTGTTCCTCACGATGATCGTTTGCCGATGCTGGAAATTGTTGGCGGCCGCGAGTTGGACGCCGCGGCTGAAGGCTCCAACGCTTTGGTCCGTTTGACCGAGGTGCCGTCAGCTCGAACGGGTGCCAAGGGGGAAGTCGTTCGGATTCTCGGCGATCTCGCCGACCCCGAGGTGCAGGTCCTGCATATTGCCCTCGAAGCCGGGTTGAGGTTGGAGTTTGATGAAGCTTTGCAGCAAGCCGCCGCGGAGCTGCCCAGTGATCCCGACCCCGAGGAATTCCCGGGTCGTCGAGATTTGCGCAACGTTCCGTTTGTCACGATCGACGGGGAGAGCGCGCGAGATTTCGATGATGCGGTTTATCTGGAGGAATTGCCGGAAGGCCTTTCCCGTCTCAGCGTAGCTATCGCGGATGTCTCGCATTATGTGCGTCCGGGTTCCTTGCTGGACCAGGAGGCGGTTGCGCGCGGCACCAGTACTTATTTCCCCGATCGCGCGATCCCGATGCTGCCGGAGCGTCTTTCGACGGAATTATGCTCCCTGATGCCCAATCGTGACCGACTGGTTCTGGTTGCTGAAATGGTGCACGACGGGCGCGGCGGTCGACTCGATGTCCAGATCTGTCGGGCCGTGATCCGCAGCGCGGCCCGTCTCACCTACACTCAGGTTGCGACTCTCTTGTCCGAAGTGACGACGCCGGAAATCGAGGCAGAGCGGGAGCAACTGGCGGCGATCCTGCCGATGTTGCAATCGATGCGAGAGCTCATGCGGCGCTTGCACACACGCCGCGTCAGCGCGGGTTCCCTCGATCTGGACTTGCCCGAAGCTCTGCTGGATCTTTCGGAAGAGGGCCGAGCTGTGGGCGCCCGGCTTGCGCCCCGAAACGATGCGCATCGGATGATCGAAGAAATGATGCTCGAGGCGAATTGTGCAGTTGCCGAGTTCCTAGAAGCGAAGCGTGTTCCACAGCCGTATCGAGTTCATGAGTCGCCGGATGCGAGTTCGATCGATGACCTCAACCAACTTCTCGCACCTCTGGGCCTCCGCATTCACTACAGTGGCGAGATTCAGCCAAAGGATATCCAGCGCGCCCTTCACGATCTGGCGGAGCATCGACTCTCGCGCGTCCTCTCGCGACAGGTTCTGCGGAGCCTGAAGCAGGCCCGCTATACCACGAAAAATGAAGGCCATTTCGGTCTGGCATTCTCCTCCTATTGTCATTTCACCTCGCCGATTCGGCGCTACCCGGACCTTCTTGTCCACCGTCAGATCGGCCGTATCCTCGATGGAGAAATCTCGGCCGCCCAAAGCTGTGCGGAGGAGCTGGAGAGGCTTTGCGGTGAAAATTCGGACGCCGAGCGTCGCTCCATGGACGCCGAGCGTGCGATGGTCGATTTGAAGAAGGCAGAACTGATGCTCGACCATCTGCTGGAAGAAGAGTCGGCGACGATCGTTGGCGTTGAGAAGTTCGGGATTTTTGTGGAGCTGAATTCCTGCCCCGTCGAGGGCTTGATCGCTCTCGACGATTTGCCCGGGCAGTTTCGCTTCGATGAGCGATTGAAGATTCTCACCTCGATACGCGGTGGCAAGCGCTTTCGACTGGGCGACTCTCTGCGCGTGGAAGCTGTTGATGCATCGCTGGAGAGAAGGCGGGTTCGCTTTGTGCTTGCCGAGGATCCCATGCTTCGCGGCTACCGAAACCGAGATGAGCTGCTCGCTCCGGATTGAGGACGGTCGCGGTGTGAGTCTTCTTCCGCTTTCCCGCGGTACCCGAGGACTTGCGCCGGCAGCAGCCACGCGCAACGTTGAAGTATGAATCGACTCGCTCGCCCGATTTTGTTGGTGCTGGGATTTATCCTGCCCATCCTTGTCGTCGCTGGTTGGCGCAGCTTCGGGGCGATGCAGCGGATGGTGCAGTACCCTGGCGCACCTCCGCCGGTTGTTGAATTTCCCGAGTCGCCTCCGATTGGGGAGCGTCCGGTCGCGGTGATTGTTCTCAGTAACCGGGGCACCGAGGCCGCCGATGTTTTATTGCCCTACGCGGTTTTGCAGGCATCCGACGCGTTTGAGGTGGTGACGGTCGCGCCAGAGCGGCGTATATCCCCTCTGACAGGTGGACTGGACGTCCTGCCTGATTATTCCTTCGAAAGCTGGGCCGAAATTCACCCGGAAGCCCCGGATTTTTTAGTGGTGCCATTTTTTCTCGATGCGCAATCCGAGGTTTTGATCGAGTGGATCCGTGCGCGAGTCGCTCAGGGGACACCGCTGGTATCGATCAGCGAGGCGGCCCGGACGTTGGCTGCCGCGGGGCTGCTGGAGGGACAGCGCTCGACAACCCATTTTTGGTCGATGTCGAGTCTCGCCCGGAACTACCCGAATACCCGTTGGGTGGCAGGCACTCGCTACCTCGAGGAGGAGGGATTGATCAGCACAGCCGGTGTGACAGCCGCGCTGGAGGGTACGCTCGCGGCGGTCCGCCGTTTTGGTGGGTTGCCCGCCGAGACTCGTGCCAGGGAAAATCTGGGGATCGAATCCCTGCCGAAGGAATGGCCGATGCCGGTCATTTCTCTGGCGGAGATTGGCATTCTTTTGCTTAATGGTTGCTTTCTTACATCCGCGACGCCGATGGCCATTGCGGTTCCCGAGGGTGCTGACGATCTTCATTTGGCGGCCTTGTTGGAGACTTATCCACGCTCATTGACAGCAGAAGTCGCGACGGTCGGGGATCGAGACAAGCTGATCCGATCCCGCGCCGGGCTGCCCCTGATGGTTCGCGCGGACGAATCGGTTTTCCCCGCCATGTCTCGTATTGTCGTGCCTGGAGGCATCGGCAGTGAGGCTTATGTCGACCGATTGCTGAAAACACGACGCGCTCCGGATGTGGCGGTGTCTTCGATGGTCGGAGTGACCTCGGGCGCGGGATTGGCCTGGGCCCTGGAGGACCTTGCGCGGCGTGAGGATCAGGCAACGGCAACTCTGGTCGGGGATATGATCGAGGGGCCTTCGGTTCCCTTGTGGCCTGGTGCTTG
>DLYX01000197.1 GCA_003447545.1 Deltaproteobacteria bacterium
AGGTAGGCCCGACCTACAAGACGTTGTGGATCATCGAGAAAGGTATAAAACCGGGCGAGACCGTTGTCGTCGAAGGACTGCAGGATATTCGAGATGGCTCCAAAGTCGTCTCGAAGCCGGCGCCCGCTCCGAGCAGCGCGGCAACGCCAACCTCCTCTGCCAACGGCGGGAACTGAGTCATGTCGCGTTTTTTCATCGATCGACCCATCGTTTCGATGGTGATTTCGATCTTGATGACGCTCCTCGGGGTCGTTTCGCTGGCCGGTCTTCCGATCGCTCAATTCCCGGATATTGCGCCGCCCGAAATCCAGCTCACCGCAACCTACGTCGGGGCCGACGCGCTGACCGTCGAGGAAGCCGTTTCCACGCCGATCGAACAGCAGATGAGCGGCGTCGACGGCATGCTCTATATGTACTCGACCAATGCGAGCAATGGCATCGGTACCCTGCGTGTAAACTTCGAGGTTGGCACCGACGCCAACACCGACCAGATCCTGACCCAGATGCGTTACCAGCAGGCGGAGTCTCAACTCCCGACGCAGGTCAAGGAACTTGGCGTCACCATCAAGAAGTCCACGACCAGCCCTCTGGCGCTTTTCTCGGTCTATTCGCCGAACGAAACCTACGACGCCGAATTCCTCGCCAACTACGCCTACATCAATATCAACGACCCGATGACCCGGGTCTCGGGCGTCGGCCAGGTGAACATCTTCGGTTCCGGGCAATACGCAATGCGCTTTTGGGTCGAGCCCGACAAACTCGCCCAGATGAAAATCACCATCCCCGAGATCATGGACGCTCTGCAACAGCAGAATGCCGTGAACCCCGCGGGGCAGATCGGTGCCGAACCCATTCCTGCCGGGCAGCAATTCACCTATACGGTTCGTGCCCAAGGCCGGTTGAAGACGCCTGAAGAATTCGGCGATGTCATCATCCGCGCGAATCCGGACGGATCGCTCGTCACCCTGAAGGATGTCGCGCGAATTCAACTCGGCGCCCAGAACTACTCCGTGATCGGGCGGCTTGACGGAAAGCCGGCGGCCATCGTGGCGATTTATCAGGACCCCGGTTCGAATGCGATTGACACCATGGATCAGGCAACCGCGCTCATGGAGCAATTGAAGACGCGCTTCCCGGCCGATCTGGACTACAAGATCTCTCTCGATACAACCCAGGCCGTTCGCGAGGGGATGAAGGAAATTGTCATCACGCTGGTTGAGGCGCTGGCGCTGGTCATTTTCGTTGTCTTCATCTTTCTCCAGGGCTGGCGAGCGACACTGATTCCATTGCTGGCAGTTCCGGTGGCCCTTGTCGGTACTTTCGCAATTTTCCCGCTGCTCGGCTTTACGATCAACACTCTATCTCTGTTGGGACTTGTGCTCGCGATCGGCATCGTCGTGGACGATGCCATCGTCGTGGTCGAAGCTGTCGAAAAGAATATCGAAGGTGGTCTCGAGCCACGCGACGCCACGCTCAAGGCAATGTCGGAAGTCACGGCACCCATCGTCGGCACGACATTGATCCTGATTGCTGTTTTCGTTCCGACCGCTTTCATTCCGGGTATTACCGGCAGGCTCTACCAGCAATTCGCGGTGACCATCGCCGTCTCCGTGCTGATTTCCTCCTTTAACGCACTTACCCTCAGCCCGGCCCTCTCCGCGATGTTGCTCCGCCCCCGCAAGCCGATGCGAGGCCCAGCCGGGCGGTTTTTCGCGTGGTTCAATAAAACCTTCGATCGTGCGACCGATGGCTACGTTTCGTGGTCCGAATTTCTCATTCACAAAGCCAAGTTCGCGATGCTCTTTCTCGCCATTCTCGGCGGGATCGGTCTCTTCCTCGGATCGCGGCTTCCCACGGGATTCGTGCCGGAAGAAGATCAGGGTTATCTCTTTGCGAATATTCAACTGCCGGACGCAGCTTCCATGGAGCGGACCGACGAAGTCAGCCAACTGGTCGAGAAAATCCTTGCCGAGACCGATGGGATCGAGGGCTACAACACCATTGTCGGCTTCAGCATGCTCAGTCAGGTGAACACCACCTACTCCGCGTTCTTGTTTATCACGCTGGAGCCATGGGACGTCCGCGATCCGAAGGGACTCGAGGCAAAGGTAATCGCGCGCAAGCTCAACCAGCAATTCGCGCGCAAAATCCCCGAGGCCAAGGTCGTTTCCTTCTCCCCTCCGGCCATTCCCGGCATTGGCACGTCGGGCGGTGTGACATTCGTTCTCGAAGATATCGCCGGTGGAAGTGTCGAGGAACTTGCCGCCAATACGGACAAGTTCATCAAGGAACTTGAGAAGAGACCAGAATTCTTCCGGGTCTCCACGACCTTCATACCCGATACGCCGCAGTATTTCGCAAAGGTCGACCGAGACAAGGTGCTGAAGCAGGGTGTCGCACTCAAGGATGTCTACCAGACGCTTCAGGCCTTCATGGGTGGCTCGTTTGTGAACTATTTCAACCGCTTTGGGCGAACATGGCAGGTCTACCTGCAAGCCGAGGGCGAGTACCGGACCAAGCCGAGCGATATCAGCAACTTCTACGTGCGGAATTCCAACGCCGAAATGGTTCCTCTGGAGACCTTTGTCACCATGGAACGCAGCTTCGGTCCGGAGTTCACACTTCGCTTCAACGGGCATCGCGCCGCACAGATCAACGGAATGCTCTGGCCCTGGTATAGCTCCGGACAAGGCATGGCGGCTTTCGAAGAGGTCTTCGAGCAGTCCATGCCGCCCACCATGGGCTACGGCTATATGGGCATGTCCTATCAGGAGAAGGTCGCGGCCGAAGGGGTCTCGCCAGTTGTGGTCTTTGGACTCTCGCTGCTTGCGGTTTTCCTGATTCTCGCCGCCCTCTACGAAAGCTGGGCTCTTCCGATCAGCGTGCTGTTGGCGACACCGATCGCAATTTTCGGCGCCTTCGTCGGATTGCTGGCACGCATGCTTGTGAATGACGTCTATGCCCAGATTGGATTGGTCCTGCTGGTCGGGATGTCCGCCAAAAACGCAATCCTCATCGTGGAATTCGCGCGGGATAAACTCGCAGCCGGAGAGACCGTCGAAAAGGCCGCACTCGACGGAGCACGGCTGCGGCTGCGGCCGATCATGATGACCGCTTTCTCCTTCATTCTAGGCGTCATGCCACTGGTGCTGGCCACCGGATCAGGCGCGGAAGCTCGTCATATCCTGGGCACCGCGGTGATGAGCGGGATGCTCGCCTCGAGCCTGATCGGCATCTTCCTTGTGCCGGTGTCGTTTTATGTCGTCGAATCCTGGCGGGAGCGTCGTGAGGCAAGGAACCAAAGCCTGCCGTCCAGCGGTGGGGAGGCAAAGCCATGAACCGCTTGATCGCCCTCGCCATCGCGCTGCTCTGTGTTGGCTGTCCTGTCGGACCCGATTACAAGGCGCCCGACATCCACGAACCCGAGAGCTTTCGCGTCGATGTGCCGGTGGAAAAGGGAGCTTCGCTCGCCGACCTCCCCTGGTGGAAAGTCTTCGAGGACCCGGAACTTCAGAAACTGGTCAACCGGGCGATCCGCGAGAATCTCAACCTCCGAGCCGCGGCCGCACGCGTCGAGCAGTCCCGGGCCTTCATCGGTGTGGCACGATCCCAATTGCTGCCGCAAGTTGGCTACTCGGGGGATTTCTCCCGCCAAAGAGCGCCCTTCCGTCCCGGGGGCCAACCGCAGACCTACAATTTGTTTACCGGTGCTTTCAACCTCGCCTGGGAAATCGACCTCTGGGGCCGGATCCGACGTTCTTCCGAGGCGGCCGAGGCACAATTCTGGGCTGCCGAGGAGGCCCAGCGAGGCATACTGCTCTCGCTGGTCAGCGGGGTGGCGGAAGCTTATTTCCAACTCCTCAAGCTGGACCGCGAGAAAGCCATTGCCGAAGAGACGGTCCTCGCCTTCCAGAAATCCCTCGACCTGTTCCAGCAGCGATATGAAGGTGGCGTCGGCTCCGAACTCGCGGTCGCACGAGCCGAGGCCGCGCTTGCAGATGTCGCCAGCCTGGTGCCCAGTCTCGATGCCCAGATCGTCGTGGCCGAAAATGTCCTCAACGTCCTGCTCGGCCAAAACCCGGCGGAAATCACCCGAGGGAAACCACTCGCCGATCAGAAGACGGTCCCCGAAATACCCGCCGGGATCCCGTCGGAGCTGCTGCAACGACGTCCGGATCTCAAGCAGGCCGAGGATCGCATGATCTCGGCGAATGCGTCTGTGGGCGTTTCGGTTGCCAACTTCTTTCCACGAATCGGACTCTCCAGCCTCTACGGATCTGCGTCCACGGACCTCTCCGATATGCTCAATGGCACCCCTGGCGTCTGGAATATCGCGGCCGCGCTATCCGGTCCGATCTTTACGGGCGGCTTGAACTATCGCCAGTATCAGGCACAGGTGGCCGCGTGGGAGGTAGAGGTCGCCGTCTTCGAGCAGGCTGTTCTGGAAGCCTTTGCCGAGGTCTCCAACCTCCTCACCATCCAATACAGTCTCCGCGCGCAGCGCGAAGAACGAGAAAGAAGCGTTCGAGCGCTTGAGAATGCCGTCGATCTCTCTTTCCTGCGCTACGAAATCGGGCTTGCCAACTATTTCGAAGTGATCGACGCGCAACAAGAACTCTTCCCCGCGCAGATCAATCTGGCCCGCACCCGCACCCAGCAACTCACCGTCATAGCCCAACTCTCCCGCGCCCTTGGCGGCGGCTGGGAGCTGCAGACCACCGAGGCCTGGGAGCTGCCGAAACCGTCACCCACGCCGGCGGTCGGAACGGAAGCATCGCCAAAGCCCACGCCGGCTGCTGTCATAAGCGACTGAGCGCCTGCCCAGCCAAGTGCCGGCCGGATGCCACAGCGGCGAACAATGCCCATCGTTTGCGAAAGGAACTGACGAACATGCACGGCAGAGAAGCTCTGTCGAGGTTCGCCCCGGAGGCAGCCGCGGCACTCGACCAACTGGAAAACGCGATCTGGGATGCCGCGCAGAAAGCAGGACAGTTGCCGCTGGCAGCCGAAGCCGTGCGTCGGATCGCAGCCGGACACAACCTAGCGCCCGTTCCATATGCCCCTGCAGAGGAGTTCGCCGAGGACGCGGCCACCGCAACCGGCCTACGATTTGCCGAGCAGATGAGCTTTGACGTCACCCGGATCCATGACGAACAACGGCAGGAGTTCCTCAGCACATTCGGCAATGGCTCGATCGCTCTGGTGCAGATTTTCTACGTTGCCGACATCGTCCCGAGAGTCCGGTTCGCGCTCGATGCCATTTTCGGCACAAGCGAAGAGCCGCAACGGGACCGGTCGCTCGGAGCGGCCCCCGCTCTCGACGACGCATTCAGCCAGTGGATCGCCTCGGTACCGCAACTGGAGGCACTGGACCCCGTTCTGACCGAGATGATCCGCCTGCGCGGAGCGGGCTATCACCAATGCCGTCTCTGCCAATCGATCCGCTACTTGCCGGCGCTCGAGGCCGGCGCGCCCGACCCTCTGCTCGACGACGCCATGAGCGGCAACTTGACCGCAGCGGACCCCATGCAGAAAGCCGCTCTTGCGTTGGTCGACGAAATTCTGGCACGGCCTGGCCGACTCCGGCCCGAAACAATCGAGGGAGTCCATAGGTACTTCGAGCCGGCAGCACGGGTCGAATTGGTGCTGGATATCGCCCGCAACGCGACCAACAAGGTGGCCGTAGCCTTTGCCGCCGATACGCCCCGCGTCGCCAGAGGCTACGAGATCTGTGCAAGCGACCCCGACGGGACGACCCGCTATGGCCTGGCCGACCCGCGCAAAACCCCCTAGACCACCACACCCACGCCGCAGCTCGGATCAGTGGAAGTATCAAAGCTCTCGATGCTATGTCGATTTGCCGAACCTCGTATCGGAACGTTCGATCTACGCTATTGCATGAAGGCTGAGTCAGCTCGATAACGTAATTCAGGACTCCGCCATCGATCATACAAGTGAAGTCGGTGTTCGGCGGTTCGTCGGCAAACGAGTTTTCGCCTGCATTCCAAAGCGTCAGAAACTCCTCGGTCGGGATCTGCCCTGCCTCGCGATAGGGGCGATCGGTAAACCAGCCGGTCTGCGGGTTTATGCCCGTGAGGATCAACGTGGAGTCGGAGAGTATCGCTCCGTCTGATGTCTGGACAAAGATCAGCTCCCGTTCGCTGGGGTCCGAGTCGCCGCAGGAAGCGGCAAAGAACATGATAGCAGCAGACAGGTGGCTAGTTTCATTCGAGGAGTTCCCTCAAAGTCTGCTTTGGTTTGCAGACGCACGAACGCCGCGTCAGCCCCCATGGTCAGCAGGCCGCTAGCGGCGCTCAGAGAGCATGAAGGCCCTTTTTGTCTCGATGGCGCTGTATTCGTCCATCCCCACTCTGCCACCGGGGACGTATCTCGCCCTTGGCGGGAAGGGCATGGGTGGCTATACCCGGAGGCGTGACACGAAAGACTTGGCCTCTGGGCGAAATTCTTGCGGCGCTTTTGGTCAGTGCGCAATTGGCAGGAATCGTCGAAGGCCGTTTCAGTCGCGAATCGTTCTGGAGTTGGGCGCCTCACGATACGATCATCCAATACCGCCTGCGTGTCGAAAAGGATGGTCGGCAACTGACTCCGCGCGAAATCTTCGAGCGCTACGGATTGCGGTCAGGCGGTCGGCGGTACGAACCTGCGGAAGACCTCATCGCAGTCCTTCGCATACGGGACGAACGCGAAAGGTCTTCCGATATGAGAGTCACAGCGACGATCTCGACCGACGGCGGGCCGTTCCGGACCTGGCGGTGGGAGACGGAAGATTGATCCGACGCTTCAATCCGCTGGAAGTCTCGCACCCGGTGCTGCCTCGCCATGCAGTTATCGTTGCCAAGATCCTGCTCTTGGTTGCGTTTTTGAAGGGATATCTGGTTCGACCACGTAGGGGGGTTCCGCTCTTCGAATTCCTGTTGGAGGTTCCCGATGCCGTCTATTTCGACGTCATGCAGGTCGCCGTGTTGCTCTCGGCAGCCTGCATCGTCTTCAACGTGGGCTTGCGCTTCGGATGCTTCCTGCTCGGGCTCGTCCAACTCGTTGTGGACATCGACAATATGGCACTCTTTGCTCACACCAAGCTCTTTTTGGCGTGCCTGCTCTTCTTGCTTGCCCTTTACCGCTCCGAGCGAGGGGCGCTCTTTCTGAAACTCCAGATCGTGATCCTGTATCTGGGCGCCGGGTTCAACAAGGCGCTGGCCGCCTCCTGGTGGAGTGGTGCTTTCCTCTCCAACTACCCGCTTGCTCAGAAAAGTCCCGCCCAGACGCTTCTGGTCCAGCTTGGCTGGGAGGTTCACGTCCCATGGCTACTCGGAATCGTCACCATCTTTCTTGAGCTGGGAGTTGCCGCGGCCATCCTGCGGGGGCGCTACGCGGTGGCCGCAATGCTCGGCTTGAGCCTGCACTGCGGAATTCTCGCCTGGACCGGGTTCGACTACCAGATCTTTCTTTGGGCCGGCGCAGCTTCGTATCTGTTACTCCTGTCGCCGCCTGCTTCGATGGAGGTTTGTTGTTCTCGTGGAGGCGCCCGCGATCGTGCTCTGAGGTTCCTCCACGCAATCGAGCCCGGGAACCCCTGGATCTTCCGTCCCCGCGGCAGTGCGGAGACGACCGGTTCCCGCAAGTTGCTCGTCGTGGCCGGCGACGTGCACCGCACGGGCCTTCAGGCTTGGGCCTACCTGCTCGCGCAAAGCCCGGCCGTGCTCCTGCTCAGCTTCTATGTCCTCGCGGAACCGTCATCCCTCACATATGAAGGCTGGATTCGTGCATGGGTGACCTCAGGTTTGGTTGCCTTGGTCGGGATGCCGGTTCTGTTTCGTGAGGCAATCCGGGGGCGTCAGGGGGAACCGATCCTGAAATGGCCGTCGTCGTTCGGTGCAGATCTCCTTTCTGCTTCGCCGGGGGACCACAAAAACAGCCTGTGAGCCAATTTTCATTTTGAAGTGTCGATACCTGCCCCTGCAGCTTGGACAGTGGATGGGCCGGTCGGCAGCTTCAGCTGAGGTGGTCGGGCTCCGTGCGGACAAAGCCTGTTCGCCAGCGAAGTACCCACCACAGAGCTGAGAGCGCTACTTGGAGTCGCATGCCTCCGACATAGGCGGATTGACCATCGGGTCGCTCCGCACGCTCCACGGGGATGGAGCGCACTGGAAGTCCGGAGCAAGCGATCATCGCCACGAGAAACGGGCTCGATGCGTCCATGGCGAGCACACGATCGATCATGCGCCGGTCCATCAGCACGAATGCCCCAGCATCCTTCGGTGCGCCGCACAGCAGGTGGAGGAGCGTCTTGAAAACGCGCGATGTCATCAGGCGCGCAGGGGATTCATAGCGCCCCTGTCGACCCGCAAAGACGGCCGAAACCCCGTCGCCGAGGTGGTTAAGTAGTGCAGGAATCGCCTCGGGCGGGTCCTGCAGGTCCGCATCCATCACCACTGCCCGATTGCCCCGACATTGCTTGAGGCCGGCGAGAATCGCCCGCTGCTGCCCGCCATTTTGCGCCAGAGATACCACGCGAATCTCGGGGTATCCCCGCTCCAGCTCCGAGAGCACGGAACCGGAGCCCTCGGGGCAGGCATCATTCACGTAGAGGATCTCATAGCGGACGCCTTTGGGGAGGCACACACCAGCGATGCGCTCATGGATCTCCCGCAAGGTAAAGGCGTTGCGGTAGACCGGAAGGATGACGCTCAGGTCGAGCGCCGTATCGCTTCGCTCAAGGATGGGTTCCATCGGATGTTTCCCGGTAGAGATGTTCGTTGTTCCTGAACCAGATTGCGGTCCTGCGCAGTCCCTCGGCCAAAGAGACTTCGGGTCGCCACCCCAACAGCTGCTCTGCCTTCGAAATGTCGGCAGACCAGTGCCCGGTGTCCGAGGGGCTCGCCGGATACTCTCCGGGCTGAATGCGGATCTTGCGATCAGTCACCGCTTCGACCGCTTCGATTACCTTTTCGTTCGAGGTCTGCCTGCCGGTACCAATGTTGATTGCCTCACCGAGGCCCCCGTGGGTCTCCGCCGCCAAGACAATGGCACGCAAGACGTCATCGATATGAATCAGGTCGCGACGGAAGCCCGACCGAGTGATTCGCATCGTCAGATCGTTTTGGGCCGCTCGTATGGCGATCGGTACGAGTCGATGTCCAGACTCCCATGCGCCGTAGATCGAAAACACACGCAGGCAAACGACCGGTACCCCATCGGTGCGAGCCGCCTGGAGGCAAGCCAGCGTCGCCGCCGCTTTCGTCATGCCGCGGAAGGTGATGGGCTCAAGCGGGCTGGACTCGGTCAGCGGGTGCGATTGGGGCCCGTATTCCAGTGAACTGCTCAACTGCACGAATTTCTCGCTGCCAGCGGCGCGCACGGCTTCGAGAAGATGGAAGGTGCCAAGCACGTTGCACTCCATCGCGCCATGACGCTGGTCTTCTGTTCGCGGATGACCTCCCCCGCCCACGGCGCAATTTACGACCCATTGCGGACGCAGGTCGCTCACCAGATCGAGGACCGGGTCGCGTTGCCCGAGGTCGACGGCATGGACATGTATGCGTCCCCGCAACTCCTGCAATCGCCAGAGATCTCCGTCCGGGCGAACGCAAACATGCACCTCATCCCCACGCTCCACCAGTTGGTGTGCCAGATTCGCACCTACGAAGCCCCCGCCGCCTGTGATCAAAACCCGCTTCACCATAACCTCGGTTGCCTTCTGGCC
>DLYX01000628.1 GCA_003447545.1 Deltaproteobacteria bacterium
ATAGCGCGTCGCTACACCCGGCAAATTCCTTACAGGGCGGAGCGCTGCATGCAGCGACAGTGTGCGTCGCAGCTGCACATTGACCGAAGAAAAACCCTCCCCGACCGGCGTTGTACAGGGCCCTTTCAGCGCGATCCCGGTTCGACGAACAGCGTCGAGAGTGCGACCCGGCAGGACTTCGCCCTCACGCTCGATCGCCGCGAGACCGGCAAGCTCCTCCGTCCACTCAATAGGAGCGCTCGCCGCATCGAGCACCCGCCGGACTGCCTCCGAAACCTCCGGCCCGATACCGTCGCCGGGGATCAATACAACTTCATGGTCTGACATTCACCTGAACCTCCGTTCTCATCCAAGCCCTTATTTCCGGCCGGCGCTAGACGTCACGGAAATACTTTCTCATCGGGCGCCACTCGTGGTTTGACCAATCCACGGTCTTTGGGGCAATAAATGCCCCTATGTCGTCCCAACTTCGCCCCCTGCTCTCCGCTGCACCTCTCAGCCGGCGCGCACCAGGCTGCTCGTGAGCGGGTTGAACACCAAAGAGATTCGGTTCGGCGCACACTTCTGGGCCTTGGCCGGATTCGGATTGCTGGCCCTGAGTTTGTCATGGCCTCTCGCAGCCCATTTGCCCACCGAGTTGCCCGCCCCGCCAGTCCGACCCGAAGGCTCTGGTTTCTTCGAGCGCGCCGACCTCGACCTTCTCGTCTGGATCCTTGCGTGGACAGCACGGAGCGTGGTCCTCGCCCCCTTTGAACTCTTCGACGCAAATATTTCCCACCCCGCGCGAAATGCACTCGCCTCCTCTGAGCACCTGATCGGGATGACCCCTCTGGCCACACCGCTATGGTTTGCCACCCGAAACCCGATCCTTACCTATAACCTGACCGCCCTTGGGGTCAGCGTGATTACGGCGTTCAGTCTCTGGTTGGCCGTGATTGAGGAAGAAAAGGCCCCAGTAGCGGCATTCGTTGTCGCCGCACTCTTCGCCTTCGATCCCAATATCAGCCTTGTCTGGGTTCGCCTCCACGAAAGCGCGATCTGGCTTTTCCCACTGGTTCTGCTGCTTGCCTTGCGCGTGGCACGAAATCCCAGCGGGCCGGGTTTTGCGATGCTGGTCCTCGTGACAGCGATCCAATTCCTCGCGGGCGCCTACCTGACCTTCATTCTGGCAATTTTTCTCGTTGCGCTGAGCCCGGCCCTGGTCCTGGAGGCCAGGAAGTACGGACGCTCGGGACTGCTCCCGCTGCTTGCACTTGCTTGCGGAGCGCTCCTCGCCGCCCCCTCCGCCTTGCCGTATTTGGATAGTGCGAATCCGCCAGGCTCGAGCTTGGAGCGAATCCTGGCCAGTGGCGCTCGGCTCAGCTTTACCGATTCGATACAACGCTTGTTCGAAGGCTCGGGGGTGCTGCTCTTCCCTCTCGCGACTCTGGGACTGGTCTTTGGTCGCGCTCCTCGCTCGCTTCGCTTCTGTCTCGCGGGTGCCGTTTTATGCGGCGCTTTGCTGGCAATGGGACCACAGGGCTCTCTGATTCCGGGAACCGACCTTCCCAGTCTCTACCGACTCCTCATGGATACGATCCCGGGGTTCGGTACGATGCGAGCACCGGTACGTTTCCTCGTCGTCTCTCGCCTCGCCGTGGCGCTACTGGCGGGGTTCGGTTTGAGCTTCGCCTTGCGCGGCAGCCAAAGCTGGCGCTCTGGTATTCAGAAGATCATGCTGCCCACCGCGATCGCGGTGCTCTTCGCCATTCAGCCCGCGTGGCCCCTGTCACTTACGGGCCTCCTTCGCGCTCCATACACCACGGGCGCGCACAGCTGGCTTGCCGAGAACGGTGTCGATGGCGCCGTCCTCGACTTGCCGCCAACAACGCAGGTCGGCGATCGCCAGAGAGAGACCGGCCTTGCGATGCTGGGAGCGACCGAACACTGGCTGCCGCTGCTCAACGGATACTCGGGGTACCAGCCACCTTCGTTCTGGATGCTGATGTCAGTGGCGAGTCAACTCCCCGATCCTGCGGCTTTCGAGACCCTGTGTCGATTCACGGACCTGCGCTGGATCGTCGCTCATTTTGGACGCATGGACAAAAGTGAGGCAGCCTTCGTGAACCAACTTCCGATTGTTGAGCGCGCACGCTTTGGTCGCGATGTCCTTTTCGAAGCACGTGTTGGCTGCGGCCGCGAAAAAGAACGACTCCTCGCACAGATGGAGATCCCCAAACCAGAGAGCCTGGACGGCTTGCCGACCACCGAGCTGCCCCTGCGAGATCGCCACAGTGAAATCGTAGTCGTTCCGCTCGGCGCCAGCGAGGGCGGAACGTTCCGGCGAGCCCTGGTCACAGTCACAAACACGAGCACAAAAAGTTGGCCCGGTCTGGATATCGAACGCGCCGGTCGAGTTGAACTGGCGGCACGACTCCGGCTGGAGGACGGCACCGTGATCAAGGATTATCATATGCCGCTGGGTCGGGATCTTGCACCCGGACAGAGTCTCACTCTGGAGTTTGCTGCACCCGGCGCGATTCCGTGGGCCACATCCGCCGTCGAGTTCGGGCTGCGACAACGCGGCTTCGGCTGGTTTGCCGACCGCGGGGGTAGCGGCATCGAGCGCTTTCTCCTCGGGCCAGACGTCGCAGGGTAATGACCGCGGACTCAATCTTCGGGCGACCCGCTGGCTGCCGCGCGGCCTCTCTCGCGTTCGTAGAGACGAATCACCTCGGGCCCGACAAGATCGTTGGCCAGTCGCAAAGAGCCTTCGGCATCGAGATGAGTTCCATCCGGACGGAACAAGGGGTCCAATTCGCCGCCACTCGAGTCCCGAAGGTAAGTCGCTACGTCGAGGACGACAACCTTCCCCGGCCGCAGAACCTCGAGTTCCCGCACGAGTTCGTTGAAACGAATCATCCTCGCGACATCAGACTCCGGATAGGCTTTCACGGGCGCGGCACCGGTTTCCGGATCACGAACATCGATCGCTGGATGAGTGAGCCAGACGACCAGCGCCCCTCGCGCTGCGAGAAGGTCCACAGCCTCCAGAAGTTCCGCGCGAACCGCATCATCAACCGCGGGATCGCCCAGATGCATCCAGGAGCCCCCGTCGACGAAGCGCCGGTCGCAAACCTCCCAAGGCCCGAACGAGACGACCGCCACATCGGGATCCTGCGTCAAAATATTCGCTTCCCAAGCCGCACCTCGAGGCTGACAATGCGCCGGCCGCGGCAGTACTTTTCCCTGATACCGATAGTCCCCTTGCCGCAACAGTCCGCATCCCAGCTCCGAAACACCAATCCGCGGCTGCCCCAGCCCCGTGCGTTCAAGCCAATGCGACAGACCAATCGTCAGGGCGG
>DLYX01000399.1 GCA_003447545.1 Deltaproteobacteria bacterium
CCGCGATCATGAGAAGCTGGTCACCGAATTGAGGAACTATGAGAAGTCGGCGAGCCATGTTAATTTTCAACAAATCGACCACACTCCGCTGCGCCTCGGGGACTGGCAATCCAGCGCCCCATTCGAGACCACCAGTTACCAGGCGGGGCACGATACAGTGTTCCCACCCGAGGATTCCGCCGATTCAACCGCCGTGTCCTCAGTGGCCTGGACTGCAAGACCCGAGTTGGTCGATGGTAAAAGCCATACCCTGAAAGATTCCAACCGGGTTTTCTACTTTCATCGCACCATCGAAGCGGCTTCGCCCACTCCGACCGTTTTCACTCTCGGCGCCGATGATACGATCAAAGTCTGGCTGGACGGCAAACTCATCGGCCAGCGGATCGTCGCGGGCGCTGTCGCTCCCGATCAGATCGTCGCTCACGTGATGCTCGCGGCGGGCAAACACAATCTGCTGGTCAAGATCGTGAACGGTCCCGGGATCGGTGGTATGTTCTTCAAGATCAAACAGCAGGGTCTGCCGGAACCGATGCTGAAAATCGCCAGCATCCCGCTCTCGGAAAGAACCCCCGAACAGGATGCTGAGCTGATCCAGTGGTCTCGCCAATTTGATCCCAAGTGGCTGGAATTAGCCGCGGGGGTAAATGCCCATCTGCAGCGCAAACCCCAGTATTCCACGGAGACCATCCTGGTCTCAACCGAAGGGCGGCCCGGATTTCGGCCTGCGATTTACAGTGTGCAAGGGCCTGAGTTCTACGAGCAGACCTACGCCCTTGAGCGTGGCAACCCGAATACGAAAATCGCGCCAGCCAAGCAGGGATTTCTAGGGGTGCTTATGAACCACCCAGAGCAGGAAGCTCACTGGATCGAGCAAGCTCCGGATGGCAGCCCGACAAGCTATCGCCGAAAATCGCTGGCCAATTGGATGACCGATTCCGAGGCCGGTGCGGGCGATCTTCTCGCACGGGTGATTGTCAATCGGATCTGGCAGCACCATTTCGGCTCCGGTATGGTTGAAACCGTGAACGACTTCGGAACCCAGGGAGCGTTGCCGTCGCACCCACCACTGCTCGATTGGCTTGCCGGCGAGTTGATTCGAAGCGGCTGGAGCCTGAAACACATCCATCGCTTGATCATGACCAGCGAGACTTATCAGCAGGCCTCTACTTCCACGCCTCCGGAACGGTCTGCCGAGGTCGACCCCGAGAACAGGTTGTTGTGGCGCTATCCTCCACGCCGTCTCGACGCCGAGGCGATACGCGATTCGATGCTCTCCGTGTCCGGCCAGCTGGACCCCACCATGTTTGGCAAGGGAACGCTGCTTCCCGGCCACAAGCGCCGCAGCATCTACTTCACCATCAAGCGCAGCAAGTTGATCCCGATGCTGACCCTCTTCGACGCGCCGGAAGCCCTTTCCAGCAAGGGGAAGCGCGTGGCGACGACCACCGCCCCGCAAGCCCTGATGCTCATCAACAATCCGCAAGTCCGCGAGCTGGCTGAGGCATTCGCGCAACGCATTCTGACAGAGGCCGGCGACTCCTCGCCAGCGCTGGTCACGCGCGCCTACCAACATGCTCTCAACCGCGACCCCTCTGCGAACGAACGGCGGGCGGCGATCGAGTTTTTCGAAGCACAACAGATCGAGTATCAGGAAAGCGGCCAGCCAAACGCACTGAAGCCTGCCGTGACCGATCTTACTCTGGCTGTCTTCGCGCTCAACGAATTCGTCTATATACACTGATGTGATGAACAACCCTAACCAAACTACGATGCACACGCGGCGGGACTTTATCGGGATCGGCGGACACGGACTCGGAGCCCTGGCTTTGGGGTCGCTGCTCTCTTCCAACAACGCCAACGCAAGCGATCCTGCTTCTCGGAGCCAGTCGTCGCGCTCGATTATCCCCAAGGCGAAATCCGTGATCTGGCTGGTGATGAACGGCGGGCAAAGCCAAGTCGACACCTGGGACTACAAGACCGAGCTCGCCAAATCGCACGGCAAGAAGCTGGAGGGGCTGGACAAGGAGGTCGGCTTTTTCCCGGAAAAAGTCGGCACGCTCATGCGCTCGCCATTCGCATTTAACCAACATGGCAAATGCGGAAAATGGGTATCCGAAATTTTTCCGCACACCGCCCGCCACGTCGATGAGATCGCGTTCGTGCACTCCTGCCAGAGCAAGTCCAACAATCACTCCCCCGCGCTGTTTACCTTGAATACCGGAGTCAGCCGCATGGGCTATCCGTGCGCAGGATCGTGGGTGAATTTCGGGCTCGGGAGCGCCAACAACAACCTGCCCAGCTTTGTCGTCATGACCGATCCGCTTGGCCGTGGGCTTCCAAAAGGTCAGGCTCAGAACTGGGGTGCCGGCTTTCTGCCCGGGTCATTCCAGGGCACTCTGCTGAACAACCAGGGGCAAGCCATCAACGACCTTTCCCGCAACAGAAAAATCTCGGCCCGGCAACAGCGCCGCCAACTTGCCTTTATTAATTCACTCAACCGCCAGCATCAGGAAGCCCATCCTGCCATTACTGATTTGGAGGCGCGGATCCAAAGCTACGAACTCGCCTATCGCATGCAGACCGCCGCCCCCGAAGTCTTCGATTTCCAGAGCGAGCAGCAGTCAACCAAGGATCTTTATGGCGTCGATGATAAACGCTGCCAACACTTTGGCCGGCAGTGTCTGATCGCGAGGAGATTGGTGGAACGCGGCGTTCGCTTCGTCCAACTCTACAGCGGCGGCACCGAGAATCAAAAGAGCTGGGATGGTCACGCCGACATCGAGGGAAACCACCGTGGATTCGCTGCGGAGACCGACCAGCCGATTGCCGCGCTATTGACGGATCTCAAGCGTCGTGGCCTCCTCGACGAGACCCTCGTCGTCTGCGGTGGAGAGTTTGGCCGGCTGCCGATCGCCCAGACAGAGTCTAAACCGGGCCGCGACCACAACCCCAACGCCTTCACTACGTGGTTGGCAGGGGGCGGCATCAAGGGAGGGGTCAGTCATGGGGAAACCGACGAGCTCGGGCTGGAAGCAGCAGTAGATCAGGTCTCCATCCACGACCTGCACGCCACCATTCTCCATCAGCTCGGAATCGATCACCAACAGCTCACCTACAACATCAACGGGCTCGAGACCAGACTAACCGGGGTGGAAAGCGCCCACGCTATCGATGCCATCATTTCGTGAGGTCACAACCCATGTCAGTAAATCTCTCCAACGCCGCCGGAATCGCTCTTCATCATTGTCGGGACAGAATAGAGCGAAGGAAGTGGATTACGATCCTCGGCGCGGCAGTCCTATCAATCTCTGGGCTTTCGTGCTGTGCCGTTGCCCAGGAGGCCACCGTAGGCACCTCCTCCCAGCTCGCTCTCACGCCCGACTGGAGGGCGTCGGAGCGTGCGCAAGGCGGGGATTAAAAGTGAAATTTGTAGTTATGATATCGCGAAAAAATCCCCTGTCCCGATCTGTGAACCAGCCCCTCAGTTGCCTGGTTCCTCTTGCGTGGCTGCTGATAGGAGGCCTCGTCGCCCCTCAGATCGCCCGCGCCACCGCCGATAGTATTTTGGTCTTCAACGAGATTCACTATAACCAGGCAGACGGTTCTGCGGATTCCGAGTGGATCGAGTTTCGCAACCTGAACGGCGTCGATGTCGATGTCTCCGGCTGGCGACTGCGCGGTGGTGCCGATTTCGAATTCCCCCAAGGCACGGTGGTAGAGGGGCGCGGGTTCTTGTTGGTCGCGGCGGACCCGGGCGACCCGAAGCTGGCCGGCAAGGGCGCCATCGGCCCCTTCAGCGGGAAGCTGAACAACGGCGGCGAGTCGTTGCGGATCGAGAACCGCGATCGCCGCACAATGGATAGGATCGCCTATGATGACAGCGGAGACTGGCCGGTCGGCGCCGATGGGTCGGGGGCGACGCTCGCCAAACGCGACCAGCGGAGCGCCGATAACCGGCCCGCCAACTGGGTCGCATCGCGCGAGATCGGGGGCACGCCGGGCGCGCTGAACTTCCCGTTATCGGGCGGGCCGCCGTTGGAGATTGAGACGGTGATCGCCGGTTGGGATGCCGAGTGGCGCTACAATGAGAGCGACGACCTCGCCCCGGGCTGGGAGGACAACGCGCATGGTCTCGGCGGGAATTGGAGTTCGGGTTCGGGGGTCTTTGGTTGGGGCGACTCGCCGCCTTTACCAATCGGCACCGGGCTGAGTCGCCCGGTGTTCAATAACCCCTATGTGGTCACTTACTACTTCGAACGGGAGTTTTCGCTAACACAGTCACAGATCGACAACTTAGCACGGCTGGAGATCGAGCACCTGTTCGATGATGGTGGGGTGGTATACATCAACGGGGAGGAAGTGTTCCGAAACGAGATGCCGGAGGGGGTGCCGGACTCCGAGACGCTGTCAACCGGGACTGGTGACCCGGACCCGAGCGAGCGAACCGCCATCTCCGCGCTGTCACTGGTGCCGGGTTCGAACCGCGTCTCGGTGGAAGTCCACCAGCAGGGGTTGGGCAATTCAGATGTGATGTTCGGCTTGCGGATGACGCTGATCGAGCTCGCCCCGGAACCCTCAGAAACCCGTGACATTTTGCTGTTCAATGAGCTGTCGGCTTTCGATCGCCCCGCTGGCTTCCGCTTGGAAATCACCAACGTCTCGGGCGAGAGCGTCGCGCTGGACGGGTATCAGATCGGCTTTTCGGAGGGCGGCACGTTCGCCTTCACCGGAGGCAGTTTGGAGGCGGGCGGATTTGCGGTGCTAGATAAGGATGTGCTAGGATTTGCGCCGGGCGACGACGACCGACTCTTCCTTTACGACCCGGATGGCGAACTGGTCGACGCGCGGCGCGTCACCGGTCGGCTGCGCGGTCGGGCGCCGACGCTGGAGGGGCGATGGCTCTATCCCTCGACAGAGACCTTTGGTTCGGAGAACAGTTTCGAGTTCGAGACGGACATCGTGATCAACGAGATCATGTATCACCCGAGGGCGCTGCCAGCGACCGCTGACATTCCCGCGGTGCTTGAGACCGCCACCCTGGTCGATTTCGGCGATGTCTGGCGTTACAACGACGGCGACCCGGATCTGCCGGTCGATTGGGCAGCGGCGGCGCATGCGGTCGGGGGCGATTGGCAGAGCGCGCCCGCGGTGATCGGACGCGAGAGTTCGCCGCTCCCGGAACCGATCTCGACGCCGCTTACCAGCTACGTCCACGCCACCATCACCTACTACTTCGAGCGCGAGTTCGACATCACGGCGCAGCAGTTGGCGGCTCTCGACTCGTTGGAGATCACGCATCAGATCGACGACGGGGCGATTTTTTATATCAACGGAGTCGAGCTCGAGGGCGGGCGATTCAACATGGATCCGGGCGCGATCGATCCCGAGACGCTGGCATCTCCTGACGTGGTGGACGCGGCGCTCGTCCCGTTTACGTTTTCTAACCCGGGGCTGGTCGTGGGCACAAATCGGATCTCGGTGGAGGTGCACCAGTCCTCGGCCGGGAGCGCTGACCTCGTCTTCGGGCTGAAATTGGACCTCCACGAGACGGTCAGCCCGTTTGTCCCGGGTCAGCCGCAGCGACCTTCAGATGAAACCTGGATCGAACTATACAACCGTAGCGTGGATCGTACGATCGACCTCGGCGGGTGGCGTTTCAGCGACGGTATCGACTTCGAGTTCCCCGCTGGCACCACCCTCGCCCCGGGCGGCTTTCTGGTGGTCGCAAAAGACGCGGCCGAACTCTCGGCGAAGCACCCCGGCGCGACCGTGCTCGGCGACTTCGGAGGAAGTTTGTCGCGTTCTGGCGAGCGCCTGCGGTTGGTCGATGCGACCGGCAACCCGACGGACGAGGTACGATACGCGGACGGCGGGCGCTGGCCTGGTGCTGCGGACGGGGGCGCGTCGAGTCTCGTGCTACGCGATCCCGACGCGGACAACAGCTCTGGAGGAGCTTGGTCTGCGAGCGAGGAATCCCATCGCGGCGGCTGGGAGGTGTACACCCGCACCGGTCGTGGATCCAACGGACGCAGTGATCCAAGCGGCTTCCACGAGTTAGTCTTCGGCCTGCTTCAGGCTGGCGAATTTCTAATCGATGACATCAGTGTGATTGAGGATCCGGGCGAGCCGACAGCGAGAGAGTTGATCCAGAACGGAGACTTCAGTTCAGGGGGCGCGGAGTTTTGGCGCATGCGTGGGACCCACCGCCATTTCGAGGTAGTCGATGATCCCGACGCGCCGGGCAACAAGGTTTTACACGTGAAGGCCTCGGGTGCGACTGAGCATATGCACAACTGTGCGGAGACGACGCTCAAGGCGGGCGGTAGCTACGTCGCTCTCAACTCCGGCAAGGACTACCGCATTAGTTTCCGTGCGCGCTGGCTGTCCGGGTCGAACCAGCTCAATTCGCGACTCTACTTCAACCGCCTGCCGCGGACAGACCTGCTCACCATCCATGACGAGCACGGTGGCGGCACGCCGGGCACCGCGAACTCGGCGCTGGAGGTCAACTCTGGCCCCACTTTCGCTTCCGCGCGCCATGCACCCGCCGTGCCAGCCGCAGACCAAGCCGCGGAGATCACTGTCAATATCACCGATCCGGACGGGATCGCATCAGCCACGGTGCATTTTTCGGTCGATGGTGCGCCCTTCCAAGAGACGGCAATGACCGGCGGTGCAGGCGGGCGCTTCGCCGCGGTGATCCCCGGGCAGGTCGCAAACACGCGCGTGCAATTCTACATCGAGGCGGTGGACTCGCTCGGGGCGAGATCGTTTTTCCCGAGGGAGGCGGCCGCGTCGCGGGCGATGATCCCGTGGGATGATGGCCAGGCGAGGTTGCAGTTGGGTTCTGTCGCCCCGACAAATCTGCGCATCGTCATGCCGGTCGCCGAGGCGAATGCCATGCACGCCGTCACCGAGTTGATGAGCAATGACCGGTTGCCGTGCACGGTGATCCACAACGAGCAGGAGATCTACTACGGCTGCAAGGTGCGGCTCAAGAGCAGCCAGCGCGGGCGAACCACGGAGGCTCGTGTCGGATTCAATCTCAAGTTCCCACCAGACAACAAATTCCTCGGTTGCCACGGATCGATCGTGTTCGACCGATCCTTCGGGGATGAGATCATCGTCAAACACATGGCCGCCCAGGTTGGCGGTGTCCCGGCGATGTTCGATGACCTCGCCTGGCTGGTCCAGCCGCGGGCCAACCGCGCAGACGCGGGCATCCTTTTGAAATCGCGTTTCGATGACGAGTGGCGCGACAACCAGTTTCCGGATGGCGGGGACGGGAGCATGTATGAGTATGAGTTGATCTATTATCCGTTCAACACCACCGGCGGCCCCGAGGGGCTCAAGTTCCCCGTGCCGGACGGTGTGGCCGCGGTGCCGATGCGCAACCAGGGCGGCGACGACAAGGAACTCTACCGCTGGCACTGGCTGGCCAAGAACAACCGCGACGCCGACGATTTCTCTGGCATCATCAGGGTCTTGGACACGATGGGGCTTACGGGCGCGGCCTACAACGCGGCGATCGGGGACGTGATCGATGTCGACCAGTGGCTGCGCGCGTTTGCCTTCCTGCAGCTCGCGGGGATCTTGGACAGCTACGGCACTTGGGAAACTGGTGCGTGGCACAACGCCATCTTCTACCTCCGCACGACGGACCAGAGGGCGATGTTTTTCCCGTGGGACATGGATCAGGTGTTCCTTCGCAGCGTGACCTCCGGTGTCACCTCGAGTCCGGATTTGAACAAGTTGATCGGCGCAAGCCCGGCGAACGAGCGCGCCTACTACGGGCACCTTCTCGACATGATCGAATCGAAATTCAACAGCGGCTACATGCAGGGGTGGCTCGACCACTACTCGCAGTTCCTCCCCGGGGAGAACATCGTGGGCAGGTCGGCCTACATCAACACCCGCGGCAACCACGTGCGCGGTCTGATTGACAGCGCAGTGGCGGCTATCCCGTACCGGGTCACGACTAGCAGTGGCGGCAGCACACCGGGCTCGACCACGACGGGGAGCGGCGATGCCTGGGTCGATGTTCGCGAGCTGCGACTCGCTGGCACGCAGGTGTCGCTCGGGGTGACCTGGGTCGATGACAACAGTTGGGAGCTGACCTTGCCGG
>DLYX01000136.1:0-4161 GCA_003447545.1 Deltaproteobacteria bacterium
CCTCTTTTGCCTGCCACAAAGCCGGCGGACTGATCGCTGCAATCCCGGGCTCTCCGAGATCAAGCTGAAGATGTCCCTTGATCGGCCAACCCGCATCCGTCCCCTTTCCACCATTCGCCTGGTATCGCCAATGCTGACGGTCACTCACAAATTTCCAGTCCGGAGGCTTTGTGCCCTTCACTTGTTCCAAAGCGTAGCCACGAATCTCATCGAGACTGCCAAGAATCAGGGAGTAGTCGTACTCGTAGGTAATATTGTGATCCAGGATCTCCGTATGCAATGGAGCGATGTAGCCAGTCGGGGAATCATGCGTGCCGCCCCGCCCTTCCTTTCCAGCGAAGCCTCCGATGAACAAGCTGTTGTTTGGTTTATAAATACCAAGCCCCCAGTCATCATCATTTACCAAAGCGGCCCAGTTCTCCGTCGCTAGCCAATATTTCCACGGAAATCCCCCTCCGACTTTCTTGGGAATCCGGGCAAGCTTGTCGCCGGTGAATGGCTGATCACCACGATAAGTCATCAAGCGATAATACTCTCCGTTGGTATAAACTGCAGGGAGTTCCTGATGCCTCCCGGGATACTGGATCTTGTCCGAGCGCGCGTTCACAAGTCGACATTTTACCTCAACCGTATTCCCCTTCAGCTCGACAAAGCTTTCGTAAGTGCATTCGCCAGGAATGTTATTCAAAGGCCACTGCTTGGGAATACACTTCAAGTAGAGACTCGTCTCTTTCTTGGTGAACTCAACGATCTGAGATCCATTGCCGTAGTCATCACCGGCTTGAATCGGATTCCAGCCGATATGCGCCCAATGCTTTTTCGGCTTCTGACCCTTCTCTTCGTAGGGCACGGGACCACCAAAAAAGGACATTTGAATCTGCCTCCCCCAGTCATGATTGTTGATGACATTTTTATCACGGCCTGACTTGGACAGGTAGGTAATGGCTCCTCCCAAATCCAGGCTCACGCCCAGTTTAATCGTTCCGTTGTCAATAAACTCCAGTTTCGACTCATCGAACTTCTTTTTGGCCGAAGCGGTCGACACAAGCAGGGTCATCCCGAGGAGCCCTGCAAATACGCGAGGCGCGACCCGGGCAAGGGAATGATAATAAAGAGAAGTATTCACAATTTTAGACAGCTTAATTGGCGTGAGAAGAAACCAACCACATCGCGAGCGACAATTCAGTTGAATTTTTTCTAAACCGAGTCCAGCTTCTCCCCAGCACGTGGGGGCGTTCTGGTTTCGACTGAACGCTGGAAACGCTAGCTGCATGGAGAGGTTGATCGGTTGGCCTCTTAAAAAAGCCGTTCAAAACAAATAATTGCAGACTCTAACGAGCTCGCACTTGCTGCTTAATTGACAGCAACGTTCCAATCCTGATGTCTGTTACGGTGCGGGGCGACTACTTAGCAGACTAGTCACTCATTCGGGAATCCGGGAAGATTGGCGAAACTCAAACAGGATTATCGGATTGTCAGACGGGCCGGGTGAGGCCTGACAAATCTTAAATCAGTAAATGCCCGGCTATCCATGTAGACGCTAATGTGAAAAGCATTTAGGACAGGGGTTCAACTCCCCTCGCCTCCACCACTACTTTTCACGAGCGGGTTACAATCAAGAAAACAGGGGGGGGAAATCCCCCTGCCTCAATCGGTTATCGAGGCCGGAGCCCCGTTTCTCGGGAAACTCGGCGGGGTGGGGATTTGCCAGAAGGTTCTTTTTGGGTCGAAGATCCGTTTAATAAGCGTGCGGCCAAAAGTCGAAGAGGTTCGAGCTCCATCGACGGTAGCTTGAAGCTCCCTCACTCGATCCGGGGAAGCTGTTGCGCGTGCTCTCCGGCATAGACATCCCCCGCTGCGCTGTTACTGACGCCATCGATGGTGGCGTTCACCCTTGCCGCAGCAAATTCGATCCCGCCGATACTCAAGTTGACGCTATCTCCGAAATTGATCGCCTTGAGGACATTGCGAAGATCGATATCTGCAGCGGCCTTCACAATGGAAGTCGATGTCGATCCCTCACCCTCCCCTTTTGACAGGATCAATCCGCCGAGATGGAGGGGACCCTTGATTTCGATGTCGATGTTGCTGTCGGTGAGCGTAAAGGTGTGGCGGAGCAGGCTTCCGTTGCGGAAGTTTACTCCTTGTTCTTTAAACATGTCGTATTTTTCGCGAACCGTCTTTCCCTCGATCACAATGTCTGCTGACCGCGATCGCCATCCCTCGTAGAGCAAGAGTTGCAATGTGTAGGTCCCGTTGGGCGCGTCGATATTGACATGCGGTGACCCGTGCAGGGACGCTGCCAGAAGTTCCGGCAGGCCACCCGGGCGTATGTCTTCCCCCTCGCTCGGCAGAGCGGCGTTCAAGGTGACCTCGTCCATCCCCGCCAGCTTGATCGGCGGATTATGGGTCAGTGTCGGATTGCGGTAGCGCACGGTCTGGGCCGGACCACCATGAATCTGTAACGCGATATGTCCGGACTTCTCCCCGGCGGGATCCTGGATTGCGACGCATAAGGTACCGTTGATCGCGGTCCAGATGCGGTCTCCTACGGCAAGGATCTCGTAGCGGTTCCACTCATTTGGTTTCACCGCTTTGTTGGCGTTGTCGTTCCAGTCCAACTTGCCACGCCCGGCTTCGTGGTAAAGTTTCCCCCAGAACCCGGCGCCCACATCGGCCTGGTAACCGTAAGGGTGCCCGTGTCCGTTGTTCTTCGAGCGGAATTGGATTCCCGCGTTGCGGTCATCGGGGGTGAGTTTGACATCCACCGCCAGGTGAAAATTGCGCACTAGAACATTCGACCAGATGTATTCGCTGTTTACCACCGGCGTCTTGTATTTTCCGGTGATCGCCCCGTCTTCTACCGACCAGAACTTCCTGTTCCCGGACCAGCCAGCGAGACTCTCGCCGTCGAAAAATTTCTCATCAAGCTCTCCTTTCGGCTCAATCTTGAGCGTCCCTAACCAAGCGACCATGTCGACGAGTTCCTGCGATGAGATCGCCGCATCGAGCCCGGCTGGCATCAGGGATATCTCCATCGGCTTACGAGTTTTGATTTGTGAAACTTCGATGTCCCTCTGCAAGCCTCCGATGGTTCGCAGGCTCAGAGTTGTCTCGCTTTCGCCGGAGACAAAGCCGATGAGCTGCGTACCGTCCCTCAGCTCGACGGTGAGTCCTTCGTAGCCGAGTGAAATAGTCTGGTTCGGTTCGAGGATCGCTGAGAGCATGTTGGCGCGGTCCAGCTTGCTACCAATCTCGCTTAGCTCTGGACCAAACTGGATGCCTTTGCCACCAACAACGTGACAGGCGATGCAGCCCGCTTTGGTGAATGCCGCCTTGCCCCGGGCGGGAGCAGCCTTGGCGGAGAGTAGTTTTTCCAGTGACCAGCGCTCTCCTCCTTCGGGAGGCAAGAGCTTCTGTTTTGCCTCCGCGAATGCACGGGCTGCCGGTGCCGGTGAGAGAAGAAGGCCTCGCAACGCCGGCGCAAGCAAGTCCTTGGAGAGCGTTTCTGCCTGGATGATTCCCATCAGTTCACTGCCTCCGGCTGGACTTTTCGCCATGGCTGCGACCGCGAGAATTCTTACTGCCATCGGCCGTGATAGGTCCTCAGTGATCTGTCGGAGCAGGGCGATCGAATCCTTGCCGCCGGCGAGGCCAAGCGCATCGATGAAGTTCGACGATTGATCGGGTTTGGCCAGGGCCGCGGTGACGCGTTGCTGTTCACCGAACGCCAGCAACTGCTGGAGCGCACGGATTCCCGGTGGATTGACAGGATCGGTCCGAACCATATCGAGCAGATCCTCCGACAGGTCGCGGCGATCATATTTTGCCACAAGATCAACGAAGATAGTCGTTCCCTTGCTATATGGAATCGCGGCTTGCACTTGCTCCACCAGATCGGGACGGGCGGCGAGTGCGGCTGCGTCGATGCGGCGGTAGGCCTCGATAAAGATCCATTGGCGCCCCTCGGAGCTGGCTGCGAGAATGGAGACCAACGCTGCCTGCTTGGCGTCGCCATTGTGAAAATCAAGCGCCCGTACTAGCCGGGGTGCTTCTGATTCTGGCAAGTCCGCGGAGACCAGCAACCTGGCGAGATATCCGGCGGCTGCGGGCGCACGCGAACGCCAAATAATATCACGACCGGCGGGTGTGTTCCAGTCG
>DLYX01000136.1:4466-5653 GCA_003447545.1 Deltaproteobacteria bacterium
CCGGCGGGTGTGTTCCAGTCGTCGCCGACGGCCTTCAACCAGGCCTCGAAACAGGGGGTCTCGTTCTTGTGTTCGCCAATCCCAAGCGCCTCCAGATACCAACGATCCTTGCCGTCATGCTGTTGGGCAAGCTCTACCCAAAGCCGTGTTGCCTCCGCACCCGTTAGCCGATGCAGGGAGACGGCGCATTCGCGCCGGACCAGCGCAGATGGATCCCGAAGGAGGACGGCAACCACTGGCTCGACTGGAACACGATGCCGCCGAGCTATCCGCAGCGCCAGCGAGCGCACATCATCCACGTCATCCTGCGCTGCCAGAGCGATCGCCGCCTGCGGGTCGCCATCGATCTCGGCGAGCAGCCAGAGCGCCCGCGCGCGGAAGCGCGGATTCGGATCTTTCGCCATCGCCGCGAGAGCTGGCCGGGCCTTGATTCCCATTTTTTCGATAGCGGTCCAGGCCAGATGGCGGGCGGAGAGGTTAGGGCTACGCAAGGCTTGCACGGCGCCCTCGGGCGTCTCGAAATCGAACTTGGGAATGGTGTAAGCGTGTCCGGGCGGGGCGACGCGGAACAGGCGACCGGTATCGTCGATGGTGCGATGACAGCAATCGACCGGATCGTACCAATCGGCGATGATCAGCGAGCCATCGGGCGCCACCGAGACATCCGATGGACGGTAGTTCCGGTCGGCTTCGCTGTGAGCCAAGTTGTTGATCGTCGCCGTGTAACCAGCGCCGCTCTTCTCGATCGGGAAGGCCCAGACGACGTTGCGGCCCGGCTCGGCGTGGATCATCTGCCCACGGAACGGCTCCGGCAAGAGATCACCCTCGTAGACCAAGATCCCAGTCGGTGCGCCGGCGCCGGTGATGAGAAGGTTCGGGATCACACCCGGATCGTTCTGGTGCCACATGCTCTCGGAAATATTCGGCGACATGTTCGTGCGCGGGCTTTGATAGCCGAGACCGGTGACCTCGTCGCGGTAGCCGTAGTTGCCGTGTTCCATCACGAAATTGACCCGGCAACTACTGGAGCCGTTGTCATTGTCCGATTGCCACATCGAGCCGTAGGAGTCGACCGTGACCTCCCAGTTGTTGCGGAAATTGTAGCCCAGCACCTCGACTTCGCTGAAGTCTGTTTCACAACGGATCACCATGCCGTCCATATACGGCTTGCGGCTGCCGTCCACCGG
>DLYX01000203.1 GCA_003447545.1 Deltaproteobacteria bacterium
TTGAGTGCTCGAAACCGGCCCTGTGGTTCGACCTGGTCAACCAGCGTGCGACCCAGTGTCGGGACATCCGGCCGCTGGCTCGGGATGTTCCATGTGCCAGCGGTTGTCAAAGCCTCCGCCGGCTCCATGCGAACGTTCCGAACATGGACGCGGATCGCCAGTTTGGGAATTTTCCCTTGCACGGCCATCGGTGCGAGAGCTTCGGGATCGGTGCTGACCTCTGCACTGCCCGATATCTGCAGGGCCCAGTCGAGCCCCGGGATCAGGGAAAGCAAGCCGACCTCAGGGTTGGTCAGCAGGTTGCGAAAGGTGTCGGCGATATTGTTTCCGGGTCGATCCGGGATCAGGAGAGTTTTTCTGTCGACCATATGAGCGAATCCGGCAGGGTCGCCACGGGGTGATATATCGGCGCCTCCTTCTTTCAACGAAGTGCCAATCAGAAGAAAGGGGGAGGCTGCCAGAAAAGCTGTCGCCGAAGTGCCCAACTCCTCGCCATGCTCGGCCTCGAGGGGGTCGGGCGAGGGCGCTGCCTCACCCGACCAGAGCCTTGAGCGGATAAACGCTTTCGGGCAATGCATGAAAGTCTCGGCAACCTCGATCTGTAACTTCTCTCTGTTGCAGCGGGTCGGGCCGTTCGCGCGCAGGGTACTGTTTTCGCCGGGAAGCATGAAGATGGCGCCCGCAAAGGGATTGGCCCGCAGGTTCTGGTCAGCGGCACCGTATTGCCTCTCGGGCTGGTTCTGGATTTCGATGCAGGTGTTGTCGGGAGCGCGCGCGACGCCGCCTCTGCCGGCACGCAAGCCGACTTCCATCGAGCCATCCTCGCGACGGGTGACGAGGCCCACGAGCGTCGACTTTTCGATCCATGAGCGGCCGGTAGCTTCCAGCTGAGGCTGGATCTTGGCGGTGAGGCGCGCGGGGGGCGTTGCGAGCAGTTGGCGCAGCTCCGACTCGGTCTCAATCGTGCGGTTTCCTTTATTTTCGGAGCTTTTATTCATCTTCTCGTGGAGTCATTTTATCGATTTTGATAATCAATATCATATGGTAGGACTTCTTGTCATGAAAATCTCGACGCAAAACACGTCCCCGGGAACCTTGGGAAAGACCTTGCCTTCGTTTTTCGCTTCGGTGCTCTCGGCTCTCGTTTTGAGTGTGCTGCTCGGCGCGTGTGCGCCGCTATTTGTCTCCTCGGGGCACCAGAGCGACGTCCGGGCGCGATTGATGATGTCCGGCTTTGGCAGCGCGGCAGACATTCCGGTCGTGATTCCCAACCGCGAGTGGGAAGACCAGAAACTGCAGTCCCTGACTTACGACTTCTATTTGGGGGATCGGCAAGTGACGCAAGGGAAAGTCGAGTACGACAAGCCCATCAACTCACGCTCGGAAATCAAGTTGGGCGTGATGATTGACTTCAATGAGACCTGGCTCCTGAAAACGCCGGGCTTTGCGGCAACGGCGACAGCGCCCTATCGACTGGTTGGGACCGCCATCGTCGGTGGCGCCGAGGTG
Organism: Deltaproteobacteria bacterium; assembly: GCA_003447545.1. Taxonomy (GTDB): domain Bacteria; phylum Desulfobacterota; class Binatia; order UBA12015; family UBA12015; genus UBA12015. The sequence goes on from DLYX01000203.1 coordinate 1,510, forward strand.
CCAGTCTCGGTCGATGGGACTCTCTGGGTGCCAGGCATGCGTCCCCGATGATCGGATAAAGCCTTGTTGTCAGGTCGAGGCATTGGCCTCTGAATCCCGCCGGCGCCGTGTGAATCGAATCATCAGACCGGTGAGCGATAGGGCCGTAGTCGAGATGCCGAGCACGAAGTAGAGCCATTTCAGGCCAGGCCCGGCGACATTCCCGTAGTGCAGGGGAGCGATTGCCTGGTAGATCCTCCACGACAGCGGAGCTTCGAGGGCATTTTCGACGGACAGGACTCGACCGCTGCGGCCCTCGAGGGTGACCTGGAACGATTCGTGTTTGCGTAACAGGTGGCCCGGGATCTCGCCGCGCACTGTCGCGCGGGCGGCGGCATCGCCCCAGAGTTCGAGACTCAGCAGGTTCGGCTCCATTCCCGGGATCGCTTCCCGCGAGCTTGTGAGCAGGGTCTCGAGAGGCACCATTTCGGCACTCTCGCCGGATCGCTCCACGCGGGGCGGCGCCAGTTCGGTCCGCGCCCGGGCGATATCGCCGGAGAAGATGGCGCTTGCCGGGGCCAGAACAAAGAACTCCTGCAGCCCCAGATATGCGCCGCTCAGCCCGAGCACGAAATGAAAGCCCAGAGCCCAGATGCCGATCGCCTTATGGGCATCCGCACTGCTGCGCCGCAGACCCCGCCTCCATTCCATCCGGAAGAGGTCCCGCAGGCGATGGCGGTAGGTGAAGAACCCGGTGGTGACCGAGACCACAAAGGCGAGCCCGATCAACCCAACCAGACTGCGGCCGATTTTATTATTGCTCAGCAGATAGGCATGGATTTGAAACAGGAAGTCCGCGGTGTGGTTGCGTTTCGCCTCCATTGTGGGTGGAGGCGCTTCGTTCAGGAAGACTTCCTCCGATGGAGTGGCGGCCCCCGGCACCAGAAAGACCCGCAGAGCTTCTTGCTGGTTTGCCGGAAAGACGGCTACCAGTCGGTCGATCGAGGAGAGTTCTCGCGTGCGCACGGCGCCGTCGATGGCCAGTTGAAGATCGCCGCTCGAGCCCGCGGCCGGCTGTCGCGTCTCCGGATTTCCCCAGACATCGAGCTCATGCCGGAAGACCGATACGGCACCGGTGAAGCCGATAAGGACAAATAGCAAGGCCATGCAACTGCCCAGATTGCGATGCACCCGGTCCAGCGTGATGAGACGGGTTCGTTTCATGAGGCAAGGCCCGCGAGAACCGCCACGCCGACACTCAGAATGCCCAGCGAACTCAACCGTCGCGCGCATCCTCTCGTATCGATCGCGAACAGCCCCCAGAAAAGAACGGGCAGTCCGGTCGCCGGCGCTACCAGAACGCCGACGACGATTCGTTCCAGGGGTGTTCCTGATGTCAGCAGGCTGGCACTGGCGCCGAGCAGGCCACTGATCAGAACCGCGCCGATCGCGGCGAGGGCCGCATGGCTGCGCGTGGGGCCGCCAGAGGGCAGGGATGCGAGCCTGCTGCCCGTGATGGCAGCACTTCGGGATTGTTTCCGGATCTGCGTTGCCGCAGCCAGCAGGGCGACGCCGAGGAGCAGAAGGGATAGATTGACGGCGGCTGGGGTCCCGCGCAGACTTTGCTCTTGACCGAAGAGCAGGAGATGGAGGAGGGGGAGGGCAAGGGTTGCGAGGCCCGTAATCAACGTGCCCGTGCGCGCCATCCGGATCAGATCGTTTGCGTACCACCCGAGAAACCCCGAGAGCAGCCAGGTGGCAAAGAACGTGGTTTCCGCCCACCAGACATCCGAGGTTGCCCATTTGGCTTCAAACAGCCCGGCGCCAAGCAGGAGGGGCGTTGCGAGCAGCAGGCCGACAATCAGGCCGCCGCTAAGCCGAGTCACGAGGGGTGTTTCCGTCATTGAAGCGCTTCCACGAGGATCAGGGCAAGCGCCACGGCTCCAACGAGGTAAGCACGCATCGGACCCGTTCGGGTCGTGGAAGCGATTGCTACCGCCAGCATGCCTCCCAGCATACCACAGCACATCGCAATGATAATCCCGATCGCCGGACCATCTGTCGAAATGGCGCCGGCCAAAACGACGCCGGATGCGAGGCCCGCCAGGGGCAGTGCGGACCTCGGGGGGTGGGCGAGCTCACGAGGAGTCATCGCCCACAGCAGAGCGACGCTGGCGAGCAGCACCGTGTAGCCGATCTCAGCCAACGCTATCCTCCGAGCAGCTCAATTGAAGAGAATCTCGACGGCACCGCCCCAGGTTCGCGGCGGGTTGAGCACACCGACGCCGTCGGCTGTAGGCGGAACAAAGACCCAATACGTCTGATCGGCGACGTTATTGACGAACAATCGCAGGCGCACGAAGTCCGCATCGATGCCCGCCTGAAAATTGAGCAGGGTCCGGTCCTCCATGGCCACTGTGTTCTGTGGGTTCTGGTAGCCACCGAGGGTGAGGTAGAGGTCGCCGCGCAGGAATCCGTAAATTGCTGGTGCACCTTTCCAGAAATCCGGCAGCAGAGGTCGGTACTCGGCCCCGAGGTTGATCGTATGCTCCGGAATGAAGGGAATGCGATTGCCCGTCACATCGCCGAATTGCGTGTCTGGCGCCTTGTCGAATTTTGCGTCCAGAAACCCGTACGAGAGCGAAACATCGACGTCGGGGTGTGGTGCCAGAAGCATTTGCAGTTCGGCTCCGTTCGTCCGTCCGTCTCCGACGTTGGCAAAGAATGTGTAGCGAGTGCCGGCTTCGACGACCTCGCGGCGAACTTGCAGGTCCTTCTGTTGGAGCTGGAACACCGTGGGATTGAGGGACAGAGCACCGTCGAGCAAGGTGATCCGCGCGCCAATCTCGTAGTTGATGGCATCTTCCGGGTTGAAGGAGATGTCGCTGGGATCGGGAACCAGTCGGACATTGAAGCCGCCGGATTTGTAGGAAGTGGTGGCTCGGAAATACGCCATCAGATCATCGGTGAAATGATAGGCGATGCTGCCGCCAGGATTGAATTTCTCGTAGGTGTCGGTCTCGACGTAACCATAGGTCTGTGGAGCGAAAGGGGCGCCGTTCAGGTCGGCTACCGAACTGATGTCCGCAAATTTCTTCTCGTGCGAATAACGCAGTGACGCGGTGAGCTCGAGGCTGTCGAGAAACTCATAGGTGGCCTCGAAAAAAGCGGCGTAGGTATCAATGCCACCGTCGATATCGACCACCTGATTCAGCACTGCGTCTCCCGCAAGATCGATGACATTATCCTGCCCCCCGTTGGCGCGGTCATAGAAATAGTTGAAGCCGAAAAGCCAGGTGAGCGGGCTTTCATTTTGTTTGGACAGGACGCGGATCTCCTGAGTCAATTGTTTTGCAGGCAGAGTCTGGAGCGTTTCGGAATCGGTCGCCGGGTTATTGTCGAAGTCCTGAAAAACAGTTCCCTTGCTCTGGATGAAACCGGTCAGGGATTGCACATCAAACCACTCGAGGCGCTCCAGCAGGACGTCGGCGACATAGCGAGTCCTTTCCCGGTCGTTATAGCCGAGAACATTAGTTGTTGTGATGCGTTTTTTGCCCATGCTCGCGGGGGTGAGTGCTTGCCCCGGCAGATCTTCCTTGGTGCCTTCGATCCCGGCATCGATGCGCAGGCCTTCGATCGGTAGCGCACGCACCCACAGCCGCCCGGAGAGTTGCTGCACGCCGCGCTCGTAGCGGTCGAGCGTGGTGTTGTAGAAAAAAGAATCGCGGGCGTAATAAAGGCCGGCACCGCGGATCAGCAATTTGTCATCGAGCAGCGGCACGTTTAGTACGGCTTCCACGCGCCGGCTGGCAAAGTTGCCGCCTTCGGCCGAAACCCGTGCCGTGAGTTCGTCGGTGGGGCGTGCGGTCTCGACCACCAGAGCACCACCCACGGAGTTGCGCCCGTAAAGACCACCCTGTGGGCCGCGCAAGACCTCGACCTGCTCGATATCGTACATCAGCAGGTTGTTTTGGGTGCCCTGCACGAAATCATAGATGCCGTCGACGTAGAGTCCGACACCGGTATCAGTGCTGTTGCCAGAGGTGCCATTGCCGCGAATCGAGATGACGACGGTGGCATTTCCACGTTCTTCTACAAATGCATTCGGCACCAGCCGCAGCGTGTCCTCGAAGCCGCGAATTCGGTAATCCTGCAACTGTTCGGCGCCGAACGCGCTGACGCTGGCGGGCACATCCTGAATGAGCTGGGCGCGTTTGCCCGGGGCGCGAACCACGATCTCTTCAATCAGCGCCGGCGGGGCGAGAGGTCCGGGCGAGTCCCCCGCCTGAACGGTCGGCGCTGAGGCTTCTTCCGCAATGGATTCCACCGGGCTGGTCTCGGTCGCCGTTGTGGGATTCGGTTCAGCTGCGGTGGACGCACCGGCCAGCAGCAGAGTTGCAATCGCCCAGAAGGCTGACAGTTTTCCAATATTCATCGAGATTTTCCCTTTGCCCAAACGCAGGCCGGCTTTCCCAGTTGCTGACTCATGCTGCGCATACCTCGCGCGACATGCTTTTCCACCATGCTCAGGGATAGATCCAGCATGTCGGCGATATCGGTCTGTCTCCACCCCTGGATCCGGTGCATCAAAAATACCTGACGGCAGCGGGGGGGGAGGGTTTCGAGGGCCTCCGCGAAGATGGCCGCCGGCTCACCCTCAGCTTCCTGAACGAGCAGAGCTTCTCCGTTTTCATGGTGCCGACGCATGGGTGACGATCGATTTTCCAGACGAATGGCGTCGATCGCGGCTCTGGCGGCGGTCGTGAAAAGGTAGGCACGTTCGCGGCCTTTTTCGGGCATTCGGGCGTAGCGCAGGAGGCGCAAATAGGCCTCCTGGGCAACTTCCTCCGCGATCGCGGGGTTTCCTGTTGTGCGGGTGAGGAAGGCAAGAAGTTCACTCTGGTTGGCGCAGAACAATTCCGTAATTGCGTTCCGAATCTCCGTCGGCGAGCGCCTTTGCGCCGGTCGGCTGACCGGATTTCTTTCAAGTCTTTGTTTTATCTTGGTTAAATTCGCAAAAATCGGCTCTGCGCGGGTGCTTCCGGTCTTCGTTTGATGGGTGCTTCGCATGATGAAGGAAACTTTCACAAAACTCACTATTGATATTGATATTCGTTTTCAAGTAGAATACACTCTCTGGAGTGGAGGAGCCCCAAGCTGTCTGGGCTTCCCTCTCAAGGAGACAAGATGAACCCCCACCGAATGTTCCAAAATATGATGGTTGCCGCCGGGATCCTTTTCCTCGGCGTTCTTTCTGCGCAAGCGCAAGACATCCCTTTCGATGTATCGGACTCGACGGCGCGCGGCGTTCTGATTGATATCGATGGTCTGAATACGATCGCGGTCTTCGAGGGAACCGTCTATGACGGGTCCGGCGCGGATCCCGCCACGCTGCTGCCCAACACTCAGTTGCCGCAGTACATCCCGAACTTCGATAGAACGCCTTTTATCCGGGGAACGTGGAGCGTATCGGGGTCTACCGGGACAATTTCATTTACCACCGAAGCGATTGAGGGCTTTGTTGCTGTCAAATTTGCTCCGGCATTCATTACGGTGGTGCCGAATAGTTTCCCACCCAACAAGATCGTCATCGATCTGATTACGTTGGCGGCCGAGTGGAATGTTCAGGGAAGAGTAAACTCCTTCGGTACCGAGGTGCCTTTGGCTCTCTCGCTCAA
>DLYX01000099.1 GCA_003447545.1 Deltaproteobacteria bacterium
CGACATTGGCTTGGTCCAGAGCCTTTTGAATCGCGTCGCGATCCTCTTTCCCACGCGACGACCAAACTCTTTCTCGCGCAAACCGGCCCATCCCCACCACCGACCGCACCGACAGCCTTGCGGTGAGCAGCGACTGCTGTGGCACGTAGGCGATCCGCTGCGCCCGCAGTCCGGCGGGCCAACCGGCCACGGAATCTCCGTCGAGCAGGACCGCACCGGTGCTGGGCAATAAACCGAGGACAGCCTTGAGCAGGGTACTTTTGCCCGCGCCATTCGGGCCCAGCAGAGCCGTTACTCGACCGCGAGGCGCCTCGAACGCAACCTCGTCGACGACATTCGCGTCCCGCGAGTAACCGGCCGAAAGGCCGCGCACCGACAGCCCCGAAGTCACAGGACCTCCCCGGCGCGATAGCTCCGCGCCAACAAGACCAGAAACACCGGCGCACCAATCAACCCCGTGACCACGCCCAGGGGAATCTGGCTGATCCCCGGCAGGGACCGCGCGAGAACATCAGCCCAAACCAGAAAGGTAGCCCCTCCCACCAGGGCCGCCGGGATCAGCTTCCGGTGCTCGGTCCCGACAAAAGGCCGCAGCGCATGAGGAACGACCAATCCGACAAAACCGATATTACCCCCGATGGCCACCGCCGCGCCTGTCAGGGTCGCGGTCCAGACGATCGCCCACCGGCGAACCTGACGAACCGGGACGCCCAAGGACGCGGCTTCCTCTTCGCCCGACAAGAGAAGGTCTAGGTGCCGGGCCCAACCGAGGGCCGCGCCGAACGCCACCCCCACCATCGGCAGAGCCAGCGCGAAATGCCGGGCCCCCTTGGACTCGATCCCCCCGAGACTGAAGGCCACAACGGCGCGGCCGAGTTCCCAACGCTCCTGCGCAAAGCTCGAGAGAAGCCCCGCGATGCTGAGAAAGAAGCTCGAAAGAATAAAGCCGGTCAGGAGAACCGCGACGATGCCCGGATTGCGGCGCGCCACAAACAAGAGGAGGACCAGAGCGAGCAGCGCGCCCAGAAGACAACCGGCGGGGACAACCAATTCGCGCGGAAGCCAGGCCACCGCCCCGCCCATCAGGAGAAGGTCCCAAAGCAGCAGAACTGCGATCCCGCCGAGGCTGGCGCCGGCGGTTGTCCCGATGATCGAGGGACTCGCCAGAGGGTTTCGAAAGAGGCCCTGCACAAGGACCCCGCCAACCGCCAGCGCCGCACCGGCCAGAACGGTATTCCCCAACCGCCAGGCCCGCAATCGCAGGAACGCATCGCGCAGGGCCGGGTCTCCGAGGTCGCCATCACCAACCAGCAGACCCAGAATGCTCCCCAAGACCAGTAGCCCGAGCAATCCCGCCCAGAAGAAGCCTCCGCCCCTGGTCTCTTTCCGAAACGATTCTTCTGCATATGTTTCGGCCATCAGCTTTTCCTCAAAGGAGCCCTCCCGGCTTCCTTAACCTTTACCACCTGTGGGCGTCCAGATGCTCCGATGTTTCCGAAAGACGATGGAATTGGAAAGGAAAATACTTCAGAGTGATGCTCAGCCCGCGGGGGCTGCATTTCCATGCGAAAACTACTCGTCTGCCAACACGTCGCCCATGAACTTCTGGGTACGCTGGATCCCATGGTCCGGGCGCAGGGATTTCGGGTTCGCTACGTTAATTTCGGCCGCAATCCGGACGAGCAGCCGAATCTGGAGGGCTACGCCGGCCTGATCCTGCTGGGGGGGCCAATGAATGTCGGCCAGGCCGACACCCATCCGCATATCCACACTGAAAAGGCGCTGGTGCGCCGCGCTTTGGAGCTGCAGATTCCCGTCCTGGGCATCTGCCTTGGCGCGCAGATCATTGCCGCAGAATTGGGAGCCAATGTCGGCCCGGCTCGACAAAAAGAAATAGGCTGGTCGGATATCTCGCTGACCGAAGCTGGACGTCAGGACGTGCTCCTCCGACATTTCCGGGAGACGGAACGAATCTTCCAATGGCATAGCGATACGTTTTCTCTGCCCAGCGGCGCAACACTTCTGGCACGCGGCGACGAGTGCGAGAATCAGGCATTTCGGTTCGGCGATCGGATCTACGGTTTGCAGTTTCATCTTGAGGTGGACCAGCCCATGATCGAGCGCTGGCTGCGCATTCCCGATCTGCTCGGTGAAATTGCCGATCTCGAAAATGATCTTTGCCCCGAGAGAATCTTGGAAGAAACCACGCGCCAGATTTCGCGGACGCAAGATCTGGCGCAAAAGACCTTCTCCGATCTGCTGCGAATTTTCGATCCAACCGAGCGCGGCCGGGTTCTGCCCACAAGCTAGCGCGACGGCCAACCAACCCCGCGCCGAAATCATAAGCGGCTTCCGCGGCACACTGCCGGCAATCACATTCGCCGGCTCGCAAAACTTCTCCGCTTGGCCACGGGACGGGCAACACGCCGCGTCAATCAGCAAAAATCGTTGCAAAAAATTTTGCTGCTCCCGCGTCGGGTCCAATTCCGAGAACTTGCTGCCCGCCTTGCATTTTGATTGCACCCGCATTGGCAAGCGCGCTATGGTCGCGGCGGCGCCCTGCCACATTCTACTTCCAATTGAGCCGATACGAATAAAGGCCCCGACAAACTGGAGTTGCTCCATGAGAACTTTCCGACCCTCTCGACTCGCCGTGACCGCCACCCTCCTTCTCGCTGCGTTTCTCTGGAGCCCGGCAGCCCGGGCGCAGGTCAGCGGCGTCTCGGTCACCAACCAATCCAGCAGCAACCAGAGCTATGGTTTTTCCGCGTCGCCCGACGGCAAGCGGACCTCGGAGATCAGCAGCAGCAACACCGATACAACCATCGATGTCCGCTATGCCTGGGGACTTGCCGCCGATACCGACCTATGGGGCCGGAATCGCGAGGTCACCATGACCTCGGCCTATCGAGTCAATTTTTCGGTAACGGCTCCGGCTGCCTACACCATCACGGTGCAAACCGGCTGGAAGGGTGCCGTGACCACCGTCAGCGACAGTGGGCACAAGGCAAAAGCCGTCATCGATGCCATGAGCAGCAGTCGCTCCGGGGGTTCGGTACAATCCGGAACGCTCAATGCCGGAAACCCGAGCGACATCTCCAACACCGGCAGCAGCAAAAACGTCCCCTTCGACAAAACCACCACCATGGTCATTGCCGGCAATGGCAATGGTTCGCCGCAGAACTACGAGCTGAGTTTTTCGTGGAACAGCAGATGCAAAGCGAACGCAAAATGGAACAAGGGTGGCAACGAATGCGCCGTGCGTGGCGGTGCCAACATCGGGCTGAGCGGCGCCAGCGCCGACGATTACGGCGGCGTGGGCAACCGTACCCGGAGCGAAGACGGACACTTCGTGACGATCACCGTGAACATCCCGGATGTCTGCGGTGACGGGGCCCCCACCGGCACCGAATCCTGCGACCTTGGCAGCGCCAACGGACAACTCGGAAGCTGCTGCACATCCTCGTGCACCTTTGCGAGTGCAGCAACGACCTGCCGCGACAGCGGCGGCGCATGCGATATCGCCGAGACCTGCTCCGGAAATAGCGCGACATGCCCGGCGGATCTTCTGGCCACTTCGGGCACGACTTGTCGGGCCTCGAATGGCCAATGCGACATCGCCGAGACCTGCGATGGGACTTCGCCGACCTGCGGGGCCGATACTTTCGTCAACAGTTCCACCAGTTGCCGATCGGCTTCGGGCATCTGTGATGCCGAAGAGTTCTGCTCGGGCAGCAGCGCCAATTGCCCCGCGGATACCTTTGCCAGCAGTGCAACCTCGTGCCGCAACAGCGCCGACCTCTGCGATGCGGAAGAATTCTGCACCGGCAGCTCCGGGACCTGTCCTGCGAACGCTGTCGCCACAAGCGGCACCACCTGCCGCAACGCCGCGGACGTCTGCGATGCAGCCGAGACCTGTGACGGCACGAGCATCAGCTGTCCTGCTGACGGATTTCAGGACAGCACGACGACCTGCCGCGCAAAAAGCGATGTTTGTGACGTCGCTGAAACCTGCACCGGAAGCAGCGCGAGTTGCCCGGCGGATGCAGTCGCTGACAGCAGCGCTACCTGCCGCGACGTGGCCGACATCTGTGATGTGGCCGAGACATGCGACGGCGCAGCCAAAAGCTGCCCGGCCGACGGATTCAAGAACAGCGCGACCACGTGCCGCGCAAAAAGCGATATTTGCGACGTCGCCGAACCCTGCACCGGAAGCAGTGCGAGTTGTCCCGCCGATGCCTTTGCCGACAGCGCGACCGAATGCCGCGGCAGTGGCGGCGAATGCGATATCGTCGAGAATTGCACAGGCAGCGCGGCCGCGTGCCCGACCGACGAGGTCAAAGGTAGCGACGTTGTCTGCCGCGAGATCATCACCGGCATCGATGCCGCATGCGATATCGAAGAGAGCTGCGACGGCCTCAACGCGGAGTGCCCCGAAGATGAATGGGTGGATGACGAGACGGTCTGCGACGATGAAACCATCGGCACGGAAAATGATCAATGCACTCTCGGACTCTGCCGCTGCCCGGATGGGCCCGACCTTGACGACGATGGCATCCCCGATCTCTGCGATCCCGAGGACTCGAGATTCGAGCTGAGCAGGGCTCTGATTCGCCGTGGTGGCGACAAACCCGGTTACTTCCGCGCCAAGGGCCTGGTCCAGACCGGGCTTGGAGGGTTTGGACTTTTCGATGTCATCGATACCTCCGAAACCGGGCTTTATATCAAGATAACGACGGGATCGGGGCTGGAGAAGATCAATCTCTTCGAGAAGGGCGACTGCACCATGTCCCCACGCGGGAAAGGCATAATCAATTGCCGAAAGATCATCGACATCTACGAGAAACCACGCGTTCGATTCGTCCCGGCGGTGAGCAAATCCTCGCAGTCCGGCGATTACAAGGTCTATATCGAGCAGGGCCGACTGGACAACAGCGAACTGGTGAATCTGAGCGGCCCGCTGAAAATCCGCATCGCCACCGGGGATATCGACCGGCAAGCGGAAATCGATTCTTGCGGCAACGGCCCACGCGGAATGAGCTGCAAAAAATAGGACCGACCTTCGCTTTCGCCAAAACAGCCTCGCCTTACCGGCGAGGCTGTTTTGGTGTTAGGGTAGGAGAATGATCGATCTCCGAACGCCACAGAAATCAATTCGACAAAAAGCTCTGACTGTTTTCGTTCTGCCGCTGCTACTCGTCGCTGGCTGCGCCGACAGCGACAACCAGGGGAACGGCCCCGTGCTTGACCCGGGTGTGCTCGGGCCCTACCCGATCGGTATCACGGAAGTGGTCTTCTTCGATGAAAGCCGCGATCGAACCCTTCTCACCAATGTCTGGTACCCGGCCAACGAGGCAGCTCGTGATGCCGAGCCCGCCTCGGCCGAGAGCTACCTGCCGGAAGATCTGGCCTTTCTCGCCGCGAGTTCCACGCTGACCCTGCGTGCCGTGAGGGACGCCGAGTTGGCGATGGACGGGCCCTTCCCGCTGATCCTGTTCTCGCACGGCAACAACGGGATCAACTTTCAAAACGGCGACCAAATGGAACACCTGGCAAGCCATGGCTTTATCGTGGCGTCGCCTGATCATCAGGGCAATACCTACTTCGACAACTCCGGTTCGCCGAGCGGACTCAGCATTGATCGCCCCATCGACGTGATCTTTTTGCTCGACGAGATGTTGCGTACGAACGATGATCCCGACGCCTTGTTTCACGAGTGGATCGACACGACCGTTGGCGTTGGCGCCTCCGGGATGTCGTTTGGCGCCTTCACGGTGGTGACGGCCGCAGACCGGGATGACCGCATCGTCGCCGTGCTCCCTCAGGTCCTGACCGCTCCGATCTCCGAGGACTACGACACGCCTACGTTTCTTCTTCTGGCCAGCGAGGACAAAACCATCGGACTCGACGGCAACGCGCGCATCCGAAACACCTATGCCACAACGAAGGGACCGAAATTTCTGGCCGAACTCCCGGACGCCGGACACTTCAGCCCAACCATCTCGTGCTATACGGGCCTCGGCATCGGCAACGCCGATGGTTGCGGCGAGGGTGAGCGATTCGCCGACGGCAGCACTTTCGAATTTCTCGAAGCCACGGAAGTGTGGGAGCTGCTGAACCACTATGGCGTTGCCTTCTTCCAGGCCTATCTGCGCCAGGACACTCGTTACCTCAGCTACCTCGAAGAAAACGCCTTTCCCGAAATCGCGATCTACCAGAGCGACCCGCAGCGCTGAGCTGCAGGCCCGAGACGCGCCCCCGAAACTCGCCCGAAAATCACCCGAAACTTACCCCGAGACGCCCCCGTGCCAACCTTACCCATAGCCATCATCGGCTTCGGCCGAATCGGCGAGGTCCATGCCCGAAATTGTCTGGCGATGGCGGTCAGCGGCGCACCCGTGGCACTGGCCGCCATCGTGGAGCCACGCGAAGAGCGCCGCGAGGCCGCAGCCCGTGCCCTCTCCGAACAACAGGGCGCACCCGTTCGCAG
>DLYX01000424.1 GCA_003447545.1 Deltaproteobacteria bacterium
CGAGCCGTCACGACACCAATCGTTCTCGGCAGAAATGGCAGGGCACGTTTGCGAGCTTCCGCGAAAAGACCCTCTGCCTGAAACTTCTTTCGATTCGCCTCCAATTGCCGGGCAATCTGCCCCTCGCCGCACGCCTCGAGACCATCCAGATGGAGCGACAGACGCCCGCTCGGTCCGTAAAAATCGACCTTTGCGACACGGGCCACAACGGCCATTCCATCCGCCGGCTTGACGGCGAGTCCGCTCACCCGACTCGCCCAGACAACAACCGAAACCTGAGCCTTTTCCTCCTTGAGAGAAAAGTACAAATGGCCCTGCGGAGAGGTGCTCAAGCCCGATACTTCGCCCTCAATCCAGAACTTCCCCGGGAAGGATTCCTCAAGCCCGACCTGAATCCGGGTCACGAACCGGCGGATCGAGACCGCACGTCGGCGATCACGCGTTGACGGATCGGTCCCCATGCAACCTCAGCCGCGCTGCGCGTCGATGGTGCTGAAGACTTGCCAGCTCTTGAGCAGATCCAGAGCTCTATCCAATTGGGGATCACGTCCGGGCTCGCCCAGCTTCGGCAGGGAGAGATCTTCGCCCTCCTCGGCGGCCACAGGCTCGGCGTCCTCGACCGGCTCGACTGCTTCGCCATCCTTGCCCTCCGGGCCCGGTTCACCGCTCTCGAGGTGCTTTGGCAAATTGGACTCGCGAAGCACCAGCGGCTTGCCCGCCGGCTTGAGGCCCCGCTGGATTGAAACTTCGTTTTCGAAGTAGATATCGGGGACTACCCCCGTCGCCTGAATCGACCGACCGCTCGGCGTGTAGTAACGAGCCGTCGTCAATCGTAGTGCCGATGATTCATCAAGTGGCAAAATGGTTTGGACCGATCCCTTGCCAAAGGTCTCCGTTCCGAGAACCAGAGCACGATGATGGTCCTGAAGGGCGCCCGCAACGATTTCCGCGGCACTTGCCGTACCGCCATTGACGAGGACGATCATCGGAAAGTCCATATGACTGCCCGCCTTGCGGGCAAAGAACTTCTGCTTCTGATTCTCGAGCCGGCCATCGGTATAGACGATCATTCCCGAATCGAGGAACGCATCCGAGACTTGAACCGCCTGCGAGAGAAGCCCTCCGGGATCATTCCGTAAATCCAGAATCAAACCCTCCATCTGACCGTTCGCGCCATCGCCCAATTCGGCCAGAGCCTCGAGGACGGCCGGTCCGGTTCGCTCCTGAAACTGGGTGATCCGGATATATCCATACCCGCCATCGAGGGTCTTGAACTTGACGCTCTCGATCTGAATATTTTCGCGGGTCAGAGTCACTTCCAGAAATTCGGCTACGCCCTCGCGACGAATCGAGATGGTGATGTCGGTTCCCCTCGGACCGCGCATCAGCTTCACCGCATCCATCAGCGACATATCCTTGGTCAGTTCTTCCTCAATCTTGATAATCTGATCGCCCGGCTGGATACCGGCACGAAAAGCGGGGGTGTCTTCAATCGGCGAGACCACTGTCAAAACACCGCTCCGATTGGTGATCTCGATCCCCAGTCCCCCGAAACTGCCCTTGGTGTCGACTTGCAATTCCTTGTAGAGTTCAGGCGTGAGATACGCACTATGGGGGTCCAACGAGGCGAGCATCCCGTTGACAGCGCCCTCCATCAACTCCTGCGTACCGACTTCTTCGACATAGTTTTTCTGGACGATCGTCAGAATATTGGTGAAGGTCTCAAGCTCGTCGTAGGAGTCCTGATCGACCGCAGATACCCGCTGGGCTCCGCCTCCGCCGAGCAGTAGAGCACCGATCACAATGCCCGCGCAGAGTCCCAGCAAAATCGGATTGATTCGAGGTGCACGACGCCGCATCATACACGCGTTCCCCGAGAAACAGTTCCACAAAACAAAAGCATGATTGGATCTTAGCCGATAATTGAGGCTTGCGCCTACTCCTGCGAAGATTCGAGAGATTTTCCTGATTCCAGCTCCCGATGCCAACTCTGCGGGTCGAGGGCCTCCCGGCCTCGTCGAACCGAAAAGTACACCAGGCCGCCGCCCTCCAGGTCCGCCTGGCCGAGGCGAGCACCGACCGAAACCGGAGCGTCCAGCGCCACCTCGGCGCCTCCCAGACCGCCATAGACTGTGAAGACCCGCAATCCATGATCGAGAACAACGACGCCCCCATAGGCCGGTAAAGTTCCGGCAAAGACGACGGTTCCCGGAGCCGCAGCCCGCACCCAATCGCCCGCCTCCACCCGGATTCCGATCCCCCCGTCCCAGCCCGAGCGACTTCGATCCGAACGGAAGGGGACCTCAACTGCCCCCGCGGCGGGCATTTGCCTCGGTGCGATCGCGCCATCCGAGCGACGCCACGCACGACGTCTTTCTCGCAGGTCGCCGCGGCGTTGCTCAAGGGAGACGCAACGCGATTGCCAGAAATAGAAGACCTCTCGGGCACGCTCGGCGCGTCGACGAAGGTCGGGGAGGTCTCGCCCGCCTTCACCGGTCGTGGCTGCCAGAACCGCCTCTTGTGCCGCTACAGCATTTCGATTCGCGAGGAGTTGAGCTCGTCGACTGACCGCCAGTTCGCGAGCGACGACCCGAAGCTCGACCTGTACCGCGCGTGGCAGTCCTACCTTGCCGATAGCCGGCGTGATCAGCAGCAGTAGGAGAAGCCCCGGAAGGATAATTTGCTTAGGGCCGACCATCCGGGCCGCGACGCCATTCTCCAGTTCGAATCAAATGCTTCAGGTCGGCGACCAGCGCTGGACGGTCCCAATCCAGTGGGCCGATAATCCGCGCCAATTGCCGACCGTTCCGGTCGATCACGAAGGTCTCGGGATACCCGGAGATCTTGTAACTCTGACCGACAGCACCCGACGATTCCGTGAGCAGGGGAAAGCGGATTTCCAGTTCCTCTCCGAACTCCTTGACGACGGGTGCTCCGGCATCGTCCTCGGCCACCGCAACGATCATGAAGTCCTCATCGGCCAGCTGATCCGCCAGTCGCTGCATGGAAGGCATTTCCTCCCGGCACGGCGGACACCAAGTCGTGAAAATATTCAAAAGCACGACCTTCCCGCGTTGCGCCGAGAGCCGAAACGACTTGCCCTCGAGCGTCTGAGCGCGGAAATCCGGTGCCGTCGGCGGTCCCGAGGTACACGCTCCCGCCAGAACGAGCAGAAGGATCCCGCCAATCCCGGCAAGGCCCCGCGAAGATTTCTGAACGAGATACACACCGACGGCACCCACCACCACCATCAGCAGACCGATCCACTGTGCTTCCGTCAAATCCATAAAGATCCTTGGTTCGATACGAACGTCCTCCACGACAAACCTCGCCAGACCCGACAGGGCCAGAAAGGTGAACATCACCGACCCGTCACGCCAGCGCTCGGGTGCGCGCAACATACGAATCAGGACTACAAAAATCAGCGAGTAGATCAGACTCTCGTAAACGGGAGCCGGATGCACCAGGACACCCGAGGCGTGCGTCCAGCCGAAGATCGCGTCCGGGTAAGCCATGCCCCAGGGCAGCGTTGTGACCGTGCCCCAATCG
>DLYX01000207.1 GCA_003447545.1 Deltaproteobacteria bacterium
CGTGAGTGATGTTTGGCGGTCAGGCGATTATGACGGGCGCGACTCCGATGCCGCCGACCCTGGGGACGCCGCGCGGAATGCCGAGTGTGCTCCTGGAGCCCCGCCCTCCCCTTCGAGTTGGCACGGCACTCATGTCGCCGGAACGATCGGCGCTGCAGCCGATAATCAGCTCGGAATCACAGGTGTGGACTGGTCGGCGAGACTGCTCCCCATCCGAATCGGTGGCAAATGTGGTATTGACCCAATCGATCTGGCAGACGGCATTCGCTGGGCCGCCGGCACGGTACCCTCGCATGAAAGTCTCCCTGCCAACCCTTACCCGGCGGATATCATCAATCTCAGCATCGGCTTCGCCGGAGCGTGCCCACCCTACGTTCAGGATGCGATCAGTGACGCGCTCGCAGCCGGCGCCTTGGTCGTTGCTGCCGCCGGAAACCACGCGACGTCAGCCGAGCAATACTATCCGGCGAATTGTTCCGGCGTCCTCTCGGTCTATGCGACCAACCGACGCGGCGCTCGATCAGCATACTCCAACTACGGACGGGTTCATCTCGCCGCGCCCGGCGGAAGCGCCGGCGGAGCGCCAGAGAATGCGATCCTTTCCACAATCAATGAGGGCGTCACTCGCCCGATGAAGGATCATTACGGATACAAACTGGGAACCAGTATGGCGGCGCCCCATGTGAGCGGCGTTGCAGCGTTAATTCTGGCAGCAAGCCCCGACCTGGAACCCGGAGAGCTTTTCAACGTATTAACTCTCTCGGCCCGTGACTTCCCTGCAGACGCAATCGCTGCGTGCACGAACTTCGGACCTCATTCTTGCGGAGCGGGAATTCTGGACGCCGGCCGTGCCCTTCGATCGATCGAGCCGGGATTAACCAGTCGCTCTCGTCGGTTCCGCTAGCGAAAACTCGATTTCTTCGCCGCCTTCCGGCCAATCAACACAAACCGTCTCTCCGCCGAGAAGCTGCTCGGAAGCATAAAGTCTGGCGAGCGGAAACACGAGGTGCTGCTCGAGGATTCGCTTCATCGGTCGCGCCCCCAATTCGGGGTCCGTGCCCGCTTCCATCAAACGGTCGATCGCCCGATCCGAGTATATGAACTGGATCGCTTCACCGCGTTGGCCCAGCCGGTTCTCGATCTTGCAGAGTTCCAGGTCGAGAATCTTCCGCATTTCGGGAGCCGTCAATCTCTGAAAGACCACTTTATGATCAAGACGGTTCAGGAACTCCGGTGCGAAGGTTCGCTTCGCGCTCCAAAGAACCGCATCCTCGATTCTTTGGTGAATCTTTTCATCAGGCTCTTTCGCCTCGCTCACGAAACCCATTCCGGGTGCCAGAATATCGCTGACCGAACGACTACCAATATTGCTGGTCAGGAAAATGAAACATCGCGAGAGGTCGACTTCCTTGTTGGTTCCAAGCGTCAGACGACCCTTGTCGAGAATGCCCAGAAGCAATTGCCATAGAGAATCGTTCGCCTTTTCGATCTCATCAAAAAGGATGACGGTAAACGGACATTCCGGAGTCTGATTCCGGGTGATATTCGCCGTCGAAAGGTAGGGGTTCGTCTCCTGATGACCCAGATATCCCGGCGGTGATCCGATCAGTCGGGCGACTTCGTGACTGTGGCTGAACTCGGCACAATCAATCTTGAGCATCGCTTTGCGATCCCCGAAGCAAGTTTCCACAATCGACTCCACCAGATTGGTCTTGCCTGTACCGGTAGGTCCCAGAAAGAGAAACGATCCCAAGGGTCGCTCCGAGCTTGCCAAACCCGCCCGATAAATCTGGAAGGCTTGCGTTACGGCCTCGACCGCTGGCTCCTGGCCAATGACCATTTCCGCCAAAGAAGCCCGAAAACCTTCGATTTCCGGCCCGAGACGATCTGGACGGAGAACCTTGGCTGTCGACGTCTGCGGAGAAACGTCCGCACGTTTATCCTGCTCCACCGCCGGAGCGGTGCCTGTCATGGATCCCTGATCATTCATCAGAGGAATTATCGACCGATCCCTTGGTAGCCTTAGCCGGTTGCGGTCGATCATGCCGGGTACTAAACGTTTAGTATGTCTCAGGTTGCCACCGTCCCTCGCCGGAATGTACCCGGAAAGGAGGGGCTTCTGCGCACCGCGATCGACTGCTTTGCCCGGTACGGTTTCGCGGGCACATCGATCGATCGAATTGCGCGCGCAGCCGGCGTCACCAAGGGGGCGCTCTATTATCATTTTCGCGACAAGGACGAACTCCTGTTTGCCGCCGTCAAGGAGCGGATTCAGGACTTCGAGACTTCTGTCGCCGATCGCATCGACCCGGCCGACGACCCGGCCGACGCGCTTCGTCAGGTCGCCGCCCTCTGCGCAAGCAATGCGCAGACCGATAGCCAGCGACAATTTATCCTCACCATGATGGTCGAAGCCATCGATACCAACGACGAACTATCTCAAGAGTTCGAAGCCATGCTGCGGCGCTTCCGCAGCTTTCTGAAGTACCTGATCCGCACCGGTCAGGAGGCTGGCACGTTTCGCGACGACTGCGATGCACAAGCCGGCGCCGAACTGATGGTCGGCAGCATCCTCGGTGCAGAAGTTCAATTTTACCAGGACCGCGAGAACTTCGATCTGAATCGAGCTCTCGCCACGCTGGTCGACCAGCAGCTCGCCTGGTTGCGCCCCACTTCGGGCGTGAAAGCCGCGAGCCATAAGGGAGGTTCCTAAAAAGTTCGACCTCGGA
>DLYX01000412.1 GCA_003447545.1 Deltaproteobacteria bacterium
TGGCGCTCCGCCTCCGGTCGCACGGGTTGGCGCGGCAACGCCGCATCCCGGATTTTTTGAGGAGCTGTCGAATGTCGGCGAAAGCTGGTCGAGGATGCTAGACAGCGACTCGTGAGCGCTTCATTTGCAACCGAAAATACCCCGCTTGTCGCGCGAGAGCGAGAAGTGGCGGTATGCAGTTCCTGGCTCCAGGAGACGGCGGCCGGCCATGGTGGGATCGCTCTGGTCAGCGGCTCGCTGGGGGTGGGCAAATCGGTATTGCTTGAGGAAATTGCTCGGCAGGCGAATGCCGCGGGCTTCTATGCAAGTGCGGCGACCGTGGAACGCGGGGCCCGGTCACGCCCGCCGTGGCCCTGGCCCACCCTGTTGCGCAGAATCGGACTCCCGGAATGTCGCGAGCTTTCCCGGAAGTTGATGCTGGATGGGAGCATTGATCCGGCGCGGACGGAACCCATGATTCCCGGAGGAGCGGGCGGATCGCACGACCTTGCGGGGCAGCTCTGCGAGCTGCTTGCCCGAGTCACGGCGCGACATCCCGTCGTGTTCGCAGTGGATGGTGGCGAAAATCTCGACACGGCGTCCTTGGCACTCCTGCGAATCATAGCCGACAGTCTCGAAGACCACCCCTTCCTGGTGGTGGTGGCAGCCACGCTGGATTCGGAAGAAACAGAAGGGCAATCCCGGATCGTGGATGAGCTGGTAGCCGCGGCGGGTGACCGTGCCTTGCGGGTCGAGCCGCTGGGCCACGGGGCACTTGAGACGCTGCTCGGGGAGGAAACAACCGAAGCGATCGGTGGCGTTGGGGCCGCGATGGCCATTACGGGTGGAGTTCCTCTCCTGGCCCACTCTCTCGCGGCAAACCGGGACTTCAGCGCAGGCTCGGATATCCCAATTCGTGACCGGGTTCTAAATCTCGCGCGAGAGCGGTACCGTCGGCTGGGCCGGGAAGATCGAGAACTGGTCGAGGTCTGTGCAATCTGTGACGGACCTGTTGACGATGCCCTGGTGGCGGTCGTGCTGAACACCAGCCAGGCAGACATTCGCACCCGCGTCTCCGCTATGGGCACCATGTCCATGATCCGCATCGAGGAAGACGCGACCAGCACGTCGCTGTCGTTGTATCCCGCATCGGTCAGTGGAGCGATCTCGGAGACGCTGGACTCCGCCGGCCTCGCGTCACGACACGCGGCGCTGGCAATGGCGCTGCTCCGACGGGTTGAGCAGGGTCGCATACCGGATGTGGACGCGATTGCCCGTCATGCCATTGCGGCGGGCGACCGGATCCCTTCGGAAGTTACCGCACGCTGGGCTTTGCAAGCTGCGAAAGAAGCAAACCGGGTCGGCGTGCATCCGCTGGCGGGGAAATGGGCTTCCGCGGGTCTCGATGCGCTCCTTCGTGGCGGGGAGACGGGCGAGCCCGGCCTGCGGCTGAATCTTCTGGTCGCAGAATTTGACGCGGCTATCGGAGAGGACACGAGCCGGGCACGGGACAGACTGACGGCAATCCTGCGCCTCGCTCGCGAAGAGGGGGTCGAGCGGCAGGTATCGGCCTTCTTCGGTATTCTTCAACTCGCTGATTTCATCCATTGCGACGCCGAGGTGAAGGCGGTGCTCCTCGAAGCGATGGACGATTTGATTGGGAAACTTCCCAGCGATGCGCGGGAGCTGCCGCAAGTCCTCGCGGGGAAGGCATTCGTGCTGCAGATGTTACCGGGTGTCGAACGAACCAACGAGGCAGCTGCCATCGCCCGGGAGGCCCGGCGGCGCTGGGACGCGCTCGATGGCGAACGTGGAGTTTTCCCGGCATTTGTCGCTCTCTACTGCGACCCTTGGGGAGAGAGTCCCGAGAAACGAATCGAAACGGTGCGGCAACTTCGCGAGATGGGGCCGGTGGCGGAGGTTGAAGTCGAGCTGGCACTCACATCGATCGAGTTCGAAGAATGCTCCGCGCTAGGTGATCGCCGCGCGGCCGCTGCGGCAGGGGACCGGATGTACAGCCTTCTTCGCCAGGAGCATGGGCACCGGTACTCGTGGCTGCATCACCATCGCCGTGCTGCCGAAGCCGTCGCGGCAGTCGATCGCGAGGCCGCTGTCGGGGAGATGGCCCAGAGCCTCGCAGGGGCACATTCCACCACAGCGTACATCCTCGCCTATGCAGCCACTTTCGTGACCCATAGCCAACTCGAGGAATTCACCGGGGAGTGGCTACCGATTGAAGGCCTGGTTCCTCTGGAGGAAAGGCATTACCGCCGTGCGAGCTCGCGAGAAGGCCGAGGCCACGAGGGCATTGTTCTCTCAAGCCTCTTTGACGGCGGAGGCGAGGTGGTCCAGGCCGCGATCACCAAGGGGGTATCCCGCTCCGAGGACCCTTCCAGCGCACGAGACACTCTCGACACGCTTGCCGATCACGAGTTCTCGTCGGTTGCGCGCAAGCAGGACTGGCTCCCATGCATGTTGTTCTACGCGGAAGCTGCTGCGGAACTGAGGCATGCGCGTGCGTCCGCCATGCTCCTCGAACTCCTGCGCCCGTTTGCGCACCAGTTTCATGTTCGACCGATGGTCCTGGCCTATTCTGGTCTGATCTCGGGCTTCCTCGCACCACTCGCCGAGATTTGTGGCGACCTCGACGAAGCCGAAACGCTCGCGCGCAGTGCGCTGGCCCAAAACGAGGAAGCACGGCTGGTCTACTTTGCCACCGCAGATCGGATCAACCTTGCGCGGATCCTGCTCGCCCGTGGGCGTCGGGACGAAGCGCTGGCCCTCGCAGCAGAGGCTGGCGAGAGGATCGAGAGCCTCGATCTACCCAGACTGCGCCGGCTTCACGGTGCGCTCGGCCTGAAACGGGAAACCATCGACGTGGAGACCCCGGACGGTGCCGGCTCACGCCCTTGCTTCCAGCGCAATGGTGAAATCTGGCGGCTGCGCTGGAGGGGCGAAGAATGTCAATTCAGAGACCAGCGAGGCCTCGTTTTCATGCATGCGCTTGTCGCCCGTCCGCGAACCGATTTTCACGTGCAGGAACTTGTCACCCTTGGGCAGGTTTTAGCCCCGGAAGAGGGCACGCTACGACCCGCCCGCGGCGAGGAGCTCGGCGGCCCTTCGGCCGATGGCATCGAGACGCTCGACGCGCA
>DLYX01000251.1 GCA_003447545.1 Deltaproteobacteria bacterium
CGTTAGATGTGACACTCACCAATACGGGCGAGACACCGTGGCCAGGATCGCTCCGACCCCGGCGCGCCTGGATGCTCGACTTCGGTACCACCCGACCAAGAGGCCGCTTTCAGGAGGGCGTCCTGCAACGGCCGACGCCCTTCCCGGCTGAAAAATCCGTCGTCCTGGCGATCAGGTGGAAGCCGCTCGATGAGGGAGCGAAGGCTCAGCCTGCGCAATTGGTGCCGCTACCACGCGACTTGCCCAACGGAGAGAGCGTCAGGTTTCCGGTGTTGCTGCGCTACCCGAAAGGATCCGGTTCCTATTCGTTCTCTCTGCAGCCCAGCCAGATCCTCGAGGGCAAACCGGTTGCCCTGCCAGTGGCAGCAGCAACTCGAAGGGTTCAGGTCACGCCGTAAACATTCGGGCCAAAAGGGGCCCAGTGGGAATTCGAGGCAGTTGGCAAAGCGGGATCGTGCCGAGCCCCGACTGGGCGAGCCGTTGTCAGCCTTCGAGTCGTTCGGGCCGAATATTTCCATACTCGACCAGCGCCTGCCCGGCGCGCTCGGCTCGGTCGATTGTGTGGATCACTTCCTCCCAGGCGGGATCCATGCGGATCGCGGGATTCTCTACGGTCGCGAGAACCTCCTGAGCTTGGCGCACAATGGAAAGAACCTTTTCGGCGACCTCTATGGGTTTGGCACTCATCGAATTCCTCCAGATCTCAACCGCGAAACTTTGCGATAATATCGTTGGCGTATTGCTCGATCGGCTGCAGCTTCTCCTCGTAGGAAACGTCGCCCCCACGATAGAAGTCACGGAAACCGATGATCACATCGGTAATGCCGCGGTCCTCGAGTCGCTTCAAACCATCGACGGAATATCCGTCCATCGAGATCGCATGGACCTCGAAGGGTTCCTTCTCTCGACCCGCCTCGACACGAAGCTCGTGTAACCGCGCCAGATAGGTATCCAACTCGGCGGGATCGCCACCCGCATGCATCCAACCATCTCCCAGACGCGCGGCTCTCTTCAGGGCCGGCTCGGAGTGGCCGCCGATTAAAATAGGAATTGGCTGGGTCACGCCCGGGCATATCTTCGCACTCTGGAGGTCGTAGAACTCGCCCTTGTAGGAAAAGTACTCGCCCGCCTCCAGGCCGCGGATGATCTCGATCATCTCGTTCATCCGCTTGCCGCGTCGTTTCCAGGACTGGTTGCAGATATCGAAATCTTCCGGCCAGGGACTGAGACCAACCCCGAGTGCGAGCCTGTTTCCGGAGAGGACAGCAACCGACGTCGCTTGCTTGGCCACCAGTACCGGTTCGCGAATCGGCAGTTTCACCACGAAGGTCGCGAAACGCAGTCGAGTGGTGACGGCCGCCATTGCCGGGATGAGAGAAAACGGCTCGATGAAAGGCTTGCCATCGAGAAAACTACGATCGCCATCATCTGTATAGGGATATTTACTATCCGAGAATTGCGGGTAGCAAATGCTGTCCGGAACCACGGCCGTGTCCCAACCGCAGGCTTCTGCGGCCTGCGCCAACGGCAAATAATGGGTGGGATCACCCATCGACTCTGCGTAGGAAAATCTCATGGTTCTGTCCTATCGGGCTCTAGTTGCCCAGCTTGGATCGATCGGACCAGAAGAGCACCACCGGTGCCGCGATATAGATCGAAGAATATGTGCCCGTGATGAAACCGATCACCAACGTGAAGGCGAATGGTTCCAGCCCCTTGCCGCCGAGGAAGAACAAGGCGAAAAGCACAAAAAGTGCCGTTCCTGTCGTCAGCAGCGTTCGCGACAGAGTGTCATTGATACTGCGATTGATGATATCTCCAAGTTTGCCCTTGGGGTTTCGCTTCAGGTTCTCGCGAACGCGGTCGGACACGATAATCGTGTCGTGCACCGAGAAGCCAATCACCGTCAGCAAGCCGGCCAAAGTCGTCAAATCAAATGTAGATTGGGTCAACATCAATGCCCCGGTGGTAATCAGCACGTCGTGGATCAAGGCGATGACCGCCCCCAAGCCGAAACTCGTTTCGAAACGGGCAGTAATATAGAGCCCCATGAAAACGGTCGCGAAGAGAATTGCCATGAAGCCCTGGCGCCGCAGATCTGCCCCGACTTTGGGACCGACACTCTCGACGCTGAGAATCTCGACGCCTCCCTCCCCACCGGTCGCGGCGAATAGCTGCTTGAGCGTGCGCGAGATGGAGTTCATTTCCTCGCCTTCAGTGATTTCAAAGCGCAGGAGGAATTCGCTTCCCTGGACACCGAAGTCCTGCACCGTCAAATCGCGCAGATCGAGAGGCACCAGTTCAGCCCGGACCGCATTGGCATCCGTAGGCGCTGCAAAGCGGACTCGCATCGAAGTTCCCCCTGTAAAATCGACGCCGTAGTTCAGAGGGCGAGCGAAAAAGAGCACGATGGCCAGAACGTTGAGAATCGTCGAAATGATCAAAAAGAACTTGCGGCGGCCGACGAAATCGATCGCCAGGCCTTCCGGGAGGAGGCTACGAAAATTGAGATCAGCAGAGGCTTTTCGCCCCGCGACCTTTGCACCTTTGTCCATATCCACCTCGACTCCGAATTCTACTGAAAACCCTTGCTTTTACTAGCAACACGGAGCCCCGCGCTCAACCGGAGGCCTACATATCGCGTCGACCCGAAAGCGAGCGGGACAGCGTCATGGCGTCGCTGTACTCGACATCGCCTCCCATGGGCAGCCCCATGGCAATACGCGTGACCCGAATATCGGCCTCGGATTTGAGCTGTCGGGAGATCCACAAGGCCGTCGCTTCCCCTTCCGCGCTCGGATTTGTGGCGACGATGACCTCCCGGATTTCGCCGGAGCGGGCTCGCTCGATCAGCTCCGCACAGCGCAGATGCTCCGGCCCAACGCCTTCGAGTGGAGAAAGGGCTCCCCCCAGAACGTGATAGAGGCCTCGATATTCCCGGGCTCTCTCGAACGCCATCATATCGGCCGGCTCCTCAACCACGCAAACCTCATGCTTATGCCTCCGTGGGTCCGCGCAAACGCCGCACGGGTCGGTCTCGGTCAAACCGAAGCACATCGAGCAAAAGCGACTTTGTTCCTTCACGTCGAGCAAGGCCGCTGCCAAACTCGCCGCAAACCCATGCTCCTCACGAAGGGTAAAAAAAGCGAGACGCGTCGCCGTCTTTTCACCGACGCCGGGAAGCTTCTTGAGCTCTTCGACCAGCCTCTGCATCGAGGGGGTTAGCGCAGACGACATCGAATCCGATTCCTGCTCAACCGAACCCCGGCAGTGAG
>DLYX01000231.1 GCA_003447545.1 Deltaproteobacteria bacterium
GGCAGGCAAGGAGATTCTCGAAGCGGGCTGCGGGGAAGGTTATGGCGCCGCCATGATGGCCCAGCATGCCGCCAAGGTGGTCGGTATCGACTATAACGCGGTGGCTCTGGACATCGCGCGCCAGAGACATTCCGGGCCGAATATCGAGTTTCGCGAGGTGAACCTTCTCGACCTCGCCCAGCGGGACCCGGGGCGCTTTGACGCGGTGACCAATTTTCAGGTGCTCGAGCATCTGGACGACCCAGCACCCTTTCTGGAGGCGGCAGCCGCTTGCCTCAAGCCTGGTGGGTGCCTGATCCTGACGACGCCCAATCGGCTCGCCAGCGTCTCGGAGAACCCGTATCACGTGCACGAGTATCTGGCCGACGAACTCGGCGAGACCTTGGCCCCGTTTTTCGATACGGTCTCGGTCAAGGGTATCGTGGGCAGCGAGCGCGTGTACGCCTTCGAAAGAGCGCGTGGAGCTCAGGCGCAGCGTATTCTTCGGCTTGACCCTCTCGGGCTGCGCAACTTGCTTCCGGAGAGTCTGGTGAAGTTTCTATTTGCGCGCCTGGCACTTCTCGTGCGGTCGCGTGTAGCAGCGAGCGACGCCGATCTTGTTGATTTGCAGGCTTCCGAATTCGAGATCGGTGAGACAGAGCCGCCGCAATGGATTGATCTCCTGGCGATTGCCTATCGGAAGTTCGAACCCTGAAGGTGATTGGCTATGATGCCGCATTCGAAACCAAACCTTGAGATCGAATGATGAATGAAGCAATGACTCTCAGCGTGATCATCCCCGTGTATGATGAGCACGCAACGATTCTTGAATTATTGCGTCGTGTGGCCCACCACTCTGAAGTCTACGAGATGGTAATCGTCGACGATTGCTCTGGCGACGGCACAGCGGAACTGCTGCGTCAGCAGGACTCCGAAAACTGGCCGGCGCTGCAGGTCGATGCCCCACGCGACCTGCCGCGGATTGTCTTCCTGCAGCACGAAATCAATCAGGGGAAGGGTTCTTCCCTTCGAACCGGTTTTGCCGCCGCTACCGGAGATATTTTCCTGACGCAGGACGCCGACCTCGAGTACGACCCGCAAGACTACGAGAAATTGCTCCTACCGCTCTACGATGGGCGCGCGGATGCCGTCTACGGGTCCAGATTTGCCGGGTATCCCCGGCGGGTGCATATGTTCTGGCATACGGTCGGAAATCGGTTGCTGACCTTGCTGTCCAATATGCTTTGCAACCTGAACCTGACCGATATGGAAACCGGCTACAAGGCGATGCGCCGGGAGCTCGTTGAGAATATGGTTCTGCGCTCTCGCCGTTTCGGGATCGAGCCCGAAATTACCGCCAAGCTCGCTCGTTTGCGGGCGCGGATTTACGAAGTGCCCATTTCCTATAGCGGACGATCCTATTCGGAGGGCAAGAAGATCGGTTGGAAGGACGCGGTTTCCGCAGTCTATACGATGTTTCGCTGCGCCCTGGTGGACGACCGAGAGGCTTCCGATCCGCTTCATGCCACTCTTCGTCGAATGGCGGTTCTGGATCGTTATAATGCCTTCTTGTTTGAGTTGATCGCGCCCTATGTGGGGCAGCGAGTTCTGGAAGTGGGTGCCGGAACGGGAACGATTACCCAATTTTTGCGCGGGCGAGATCGGGTCTGTGCCACCGAGTTCGATAGTCAGTACCTGCAACTGCTGGAGCGTCGCTTCGAACACGACCCGCAGATCCGTGCCCGTATGTTCGACCTGGACAAGCCGGTGCCGACGGACGTGGCTGCGGAGCGTTATGATACGGTAATCTGCCTGAATGTTCTCGAACACATCGAGGACGACGGGGCCGCCTTGCGGCGAATGTGCGAAGTCCTCGAGGACGATGGTCGTCTGGTGCTGCTGGTGCCCGCCCACCAGTTTCTCTTCGGGGCGATGGATTCGGCGATCGGACACTTCCGCCGCTACGCGCGTCCGTCATTGCGGGCCTTGCTCGAGCGGGAAGGCTTTTCTCTGGAAAACGATTTCATGCTCAATGCCTTGTCCACCCCGGGATGGTTCCTGAACGGAAGAATTTTACGTCGTACCTCGGTTCCCGGAATGCAGGCTCGTTTGGCCAACCGTCTGGTGCCCCTCTTTCGACTGGAGCGCAAGCTCAATTTGCCCATCGGCCTTTCGGTCGTAGCGATTGCCCGACGTCGCGATCCCGCGGTGCCTGTCGGTTCCGCTGCCTGACCCCCCCCATTCTTGAATTTGCTTTGGCCCCGCGCCTCCGGGAAGCCTGAGCGCTCGACCTGCCGGAGTTGTCCAGATAGACACCCTGCATGGGATTGCAGGGAGGTGGATTTGTTGCTCAGGCTGCAGCGCTGTGTCGCGCCTGCGATGGGTCGACCGATCCCCGGTTTCAAAAGCGAGGCTTCTCTTTTGTGACATGCAGGGAATGCGGCGTGATCTCGGTTGCGGACCCGCTGCCGGACACTGTGGACTATGATGCCAGTTATTTTTCCGAGTCCTCCGTCAACGGCTATGCCGCTTACGTCGCGGATCGCGACCTGATCGAGGCAAACTTCGCCGCCCGTCTTGTCTGGCTGCAATCCTTCACGGCAGGGGGGCGCCTTCTGGATGTGGGGGCCGCCTACGGTTTTTTTGTTCACCTCGCGGCACGGGCCGGCTTCGCCGCACAGGGTCTGGAGCCAGCTGCAGACTGCGCCGCATTCGCGCGTCGGGAGCTCGGCGCCGAACTGCAGACAGGTCGGATCGAGTCGGTCGATTTGCCGGACGAAAGTTTCGATGTTGTCACGATGTTCGATGTCCTTGAGCATTTTGAAAACCCGAGGGTCGCCCTGCAGCAGGCCGCGCGTTTGTTGCGACCGGGTGGTCTGCTCGTCGTGGAGACTGGTGATACCGAGGCGTTGCTGGCTCGACTGGCACAACAACGTTGGTACTTCTTCGATCCTCCACAGCATCTGGTTTTTTTCTCGCAGGCGAATCTTGCACAGCTGGCAAGGAGTGTCGGCTTTGGTGATGCGCTTGGGGTGGGCCATATCGGCCGTCAGGTCTCCTTGCGGAATTTCTCCTTCCAGTTGAGTCGAGCTCTCGGAGGGCGGCGTGGTGCCTTGCTGCGCCGATTCGGGGAATCAACATGGGGGCAGTCACGCTTTCGTGTCCCTGATCGAGGCAATGCGTTTATCATGGCCTTTCGACGAGAACCCCGGCCGGAGTCGAGCCTGCGATGATTCCGGTGTTTCTCGGAGCTTTGGCGGGTCTTTGTGCGGCGTCCTGGGTTGGCATGCTTCTGATGGAGTGGGAGCGGTGGGCTGCCGCCCCGATGCTGGTGGCTGGTCTTGGGGTTTTTCTGGGCACGTTGTGGCAAACCAGGGCGAAATTCGCCTCAGGGCAGTCGGCGGCTCCGATTTTGGCGCTGCTCGCGAGTCTGACGTTCCTGCCGGGTATCGATACAGCGTTGATTTCTCAGGATGGGAGTCTTTATCAGGCTGCGGGACGCCACCTGGCTCGCGAGGGAACGATCCGCGTGACCGATCCCCGATTGGCAGGAATGGACGCGGTCGAGCGTTCGGCCCTTTTCTCGATTGGCAGTTTTTCCACGTTTCGAGTTTCATTTTCTCGTCTGCCGGGAGGCCTGGTCGTTCCCGATGAGAGGGCTGTCTCGGCAGTCCCGAGTTTTTCTCACCTGCTGATCGTCTGGATCGCGTTTGCCGATTGGTGTGGCGGGTTGTCCGCGATCCTGATGCTGGGTCCACTACTTGCCTTTCTGGCGCTGTGGGCCATCGGACTTCTGGCGCAGGATCAGGCGGGATGGCTCGGGGCCGCGGCAGCGATGGCCTTGCTGGCGTCGTGGATGCCGCAAAATTTCTTTGCGCGTTTCCTGATGCCTGAAATTCTGACGCAGGCCCTCGTTTGGGGTGCTGTTTTCGTTGCCCGATTGGCAAATCGGGAGCGAGGAGCGCCTGGGGGTTGGCTCCTCGCGATCCTTTGCGGGCTGTCGCTCGGCGTTGCGGCCATGGCTCGGCTTGAGCAGATTTTCATCTTCATTCCAGCCTTGTTCCTGTGTCGGGCGATCCTGCCGACGCGGATGCGGATTTTGCCACCACTGGCATGGATCATCTTCGGGCTGGGGGTCGCGCAAGCTCTTGCCGATTTGATGCTGCTGCCGACCGATTATACGAACCGGATTCTGAAGGTTCTGGCCCTCGCTTACTCGGTGCCGATACGTGCGGTCTTCTATCTTGTCGATAACGACGGCTATGTGGCTATTCCGATCTTGCGTTACGGGTTGCCGACGCTGTTCGCACTTGGCTTTATGGCTCTGGGCTTCATGACCTTGCGTCTTGAGAAAAAACGCAAAGGGCTGGGCGTTCGATCCATGTCTGCCTTGATCGGCGTCAGCTGGCTGCTGCTGATTTTTCTGGCGCCGGGGCAAAATGAATTCCCGGTCCTCTCTGCTCTGGGCTGGTACCTTCCGGGTATTCTCTGGATTCCATTTCTGATGGGGGCGCCCGGGTTTCTCGCTTTCGGTGGACTGGAGGTGGCTTTGCTCCTGCAGTCGCTGGACCAGGTGTTCTTCGGTCGCGTTTCGGTGGAGCAGATCTGGGCGTCGCGGCGTTTGGTCACGACGGTTTTGCCTCTGCTGGCCCTGATGGCGGCGAGCGCCCTGGCTTTGCGGAGTCGGCGGGCAGCGCGTGTTGCGGGGGCATTCATCCTTGTGGGTGTCGTGGTTGCCCTCCCCATGCTTGAACCGCTGGCCGGTCGGCCTCTGCAAAGAGGGGCGAGCGGTCTGGCTGCCGAGATCGCGTCTGCGGTTCCCGCAGACGCTCTGCTGCTGGTCGCACGGCCGCTGGATTGGACGCACCTCGCTGCAGCCGTCTGGCTGGGTGAAGGCGGACCAGCGACGTTGGTCGTCCGCGAAGAGGAGGTCAAGGAGCACCCGCCCGCGCTGCGAAAACTTCTGCTGCGCGAAAAACAAGTGTACTACCTGCGAGGAGATTTCGCTTCGGAGGGGCCTGCCCCGGTCACGATTGCCGAGGCGGAGCTACTCCGGGATTGGAGTTTGGTTCCGGTCCGCGAATGGAAACCTCGGATGCGGCGCTTGCAGCCCGAGAACGACGCACCCCCCTCGCGGATCCAGGAGCTGCGCGGTCACGTGCAACTCTTCCGGTTGGAATCGTCGAGCTCTCCTTGAGATCTCTTTGTCGGGCGTTTCCCTCGTCACTGGATCTGATGATGTCGGGATGATCGCCCGAGCCGCGCCGAGATCAGAGCGGCTCTGAAGCCCGAGCGATGCGAAACACTCAATGGTGCCGCACTCGGCTCCTGGAAGCCTCGGAGGTTCGTCCTCCCTGAGAACGATGCAGCGTGAGATGCATCGAGTCGAAACGGGCAGAGAGGTTCCCGGCAGGATTATTCCGGTCAAGCTGCCTGCTGTGTCTCGTCGGCCTCGGGCACTGGAGTCGAGGATTTGCCTCGAGCGCCGCTAATCGCTTTCCATGCCATACGGACCGTAACCTTGATCCCTTCGACCCCGAGGTAGGGGAAGGTGATGGGAATCAGGATCAAATAGAGCATGGCCGCAAGACGCCGCATTCGGTGGCGAATGATCCAGCGGATCGCGGGTTTCATGAAATTCGGCGAGCGAGCATAGACCGGGGTGATCTTGGCCAATGTTTCGGCAAGCTCCTTGTGGGGGTGCTTGAGAATCGACTCGTGATGATAGCCGGAGATGCCTTGGCGGACCTTCTCTTCACCTTCCTCATCGAGGTAGCCCATCTCGACAGATGCGTCGTACATCTTTGTCTTGGGGAACGGGTAGAAGACATAAGCCGAGGATTGCGACGGTTGGATCTCGTCGATCATCGATAGCGTCTTGAACATCTGCTCCGGTTCTTCGCCGGGGTTTCCGTAGATACAGGAAGCCTGCAAGCCGATACCGGCGTCGAGGACGTTTTTGGCAGCGTTCTTGATGAGTTCGTCTGTCATTGGACGTTCCATCAGATGGCGCCGGATATCGGCATCCCCGGAGTCGACTCCCATGAACACGGTATGGCAGTTGGCCGCCTTCATTGCCTCGACCAGCTTCGGGCGCAACGTTGTCGGGTAACCGAAACAGTACCAGGGAAGGTTGATTTCCTTGCGGTAATGCTCGCAGAATTCTTCGACCCATTTAGGGTTCGTGGTGAAATTATCGTCGTGTACCGAGACGTATTTCACATCGTATTTTGTCAGATTCTGCTTGAGTTCCTCGATCACGTTCGGAATCGAACGTTTGCGCAGGAAGTCTCCCTGATCTTTGAAGATCGACCGTTGGTAATGGATGTTGCAGAAGGTGCATTTGAAGGGGCAACCGCGCCCGGTGAAGACTTCAAGATTGTCCTTGAAACAGCCGTATTCGTACCAGAGCTGTTTTTCCGGGAAGGGCAGGGTGTCGAGGTCGTTCTCGAGCGGCCCCATGGGGTTGCGGTGGATCAGACCGTCGCGGCGGATCCATAGTGTCGGTACATCGGTATAGTCTTCGCCGCGCTCCATGCGATTGCAGAGCTCCAGCATTGCGATTTCGCCTTCACCCAGACAGACCATGTCGATGTTGGGATCGTTCTCCAGCAGCCATCCCGGCAGTGCCTGCGCGTGGTGTCCTCCCATGAGAATGGGCACCTCCGGCATGGTCTGCTTGAGCTTCTCGGCCATCACCTTCGCGAAGGGATAGAGATTGGTCAGGCAGCCCATCGCGATCAGGTCGGGTTTGAAACCCTTGGCCCGATCCAGCAGTTCCTGATGTTTGTTCATCCAGGCGAGATGCGGGAATTTGATAAACAGGTTGTCGTCGAGGCCGGGATCGAAAATCAGGTCCACATCATGCCCGTGGGCCTTGAGCATGGACATGCAATAGCCCACCCCCATGTTCTCAATACCTCGGTAATAGAACAGTACCCGCATAGAAAGAGAATCCGGTACGATGACTCGTCTGTCAATACGCGAAACAGCTTGTGAACGATGTTTTAGAGGAATTATCCTCCGGAAAGCTTCTCGGAGAGGTTTTTGACCGGAAACTGGCGAGCAGGGAAGGCAATCCGGGCGCTATTGCCAAAGACCGAGTCGCATCCGCCAGGGCGTCAGCATGGAGCGGAGAATCTCGGCTTTGGAGATTTTGGAGGCTCCGGCACGCCGTTGGGTGAAGATGATGGGCACCTCAACGCCGGTGATCCCTGCGTAATGCATCCGATACTTCAACTCCACGAGAAATGAATATCCGTCAGTCGTGATCGAATCGAGATCGATCGCTTCGAGAGCTTCGCGACGGATACATTGGAAGCCTGCTGTCGCGTCCTGAAACGGCAGGCCTGTGATGGTGCGGACGTAGCCATTGGCGAATTTGCTCATGATGAGCCGCGATAGCTCCCAATTCACAACGCTGATTCCGTTCAGGTAGCGCGAGCCGATGACCAGATCGGCATTCTCCGCAGCCTGCGCGAGTTGCGGCAGGTAGGAGGGGTCGTGGGACCAGTCACCATCCATCGAGATGACGGCGTCGTATCCCTCCTGCAGGGCTCTGCGAAAGGCTTCCCGATACGCCGAGCCGAGCCCGAGTTTTCCGGCCCGGTGCATCACATGAAAGCGCTCTTCTCGCTCCGCAATCTGGTCGGCGAGATCCCCGGTCCCGTCCGGAGAATTATCATCCACGATCAGATACTCGAGATCACCGGGCTGGGAGAGGACCGCAGCCGCCAACAATTCGAGATTTTCTCGTTCATTGTAGGTCGGTGTAATTACCAGCGTCCGCATCCTGCAGGTTCTTCTCTCATAAGAGGACCCGTCGGTCTAGGGCATCATTTCGCCGACTTGGTCGCGCGAACGGTCCAGTAGGACCAGCGCGCAGGGCCGAGGGCCTTTCCGACGGCGGTCTCGATTCCATCGAGCCCTTTTTGGAGCCAGTTGTTGCCGGCCAGAGCGGGCCATCCGAATTGAGGGTGAAAGACGACCCGATCGAGGGGGAAGGGCACCGCTGATTCTAGATGTACGCCCTCGAGAGGAAGGCGACTGAGCTGTTCGCGCAACCAGGGCTCGGTGGAACGGGCGGCCCCGCGCTCGGCTTTCACCAGAGCCATTTGCAGGCGGATCAGCGGGTTGTGCGCGTTGGGTTCCATCAGCACAAAGGTGCCGCCCGGCCGCAGCACGCGCAGGCTTTCCTCGAGTGTCGCGAAGGGGTCCTCCAGATGGTGCAGGACGTCTCGGATCAGCACCGTCGCAAAGGTGTTATCGGCAAAGGGTTGGGCACCGGCATCGGCCGCTGTCCATAGCGCACCCTCGACTTTCGTCGTCGCAAACTGAAGTTTGGGCAGAAAGGCGTCCAGGCCGAAGCAGTTCTTGCCGCCCGGATACTGCTCGACCAAGTGAAATAGATTGCCTCCCTCGCCGGCGCCGACCTCCAGAATTGGCGAGGCGCTTTCCCTCAGGAGATCGCGAAGCAGACTCCGCTCGCGGGCGGCAAAGGTGGTCGCACCGGTTTGCCACGCAAAGTGGGTCTCGTCCGCAGCCTCGAAGTATTCTCGCTGCTGGTCGAGGAAATTATCCGAGTTTTCGTTGCTCATCCGAGGAAGACCATTCGACGCAGGATATTCCAGCAGTTTTCGATACCAATCCAGGGTGGAAGGAAAAAGGGAATCCAGGCAAGAGCGACAAATCCAAAGGCCATTGCCTGCGCTGCGCGGTGGCGCACGATCGAGGGCAGGCCTCGACGCAGTCGCTCGCGCAAGGAGTCCAGAGCGGATGTGTTGTTCCAGAAGCGTGCCGCAGCCACAGCGCTTCCATTGAGGAATCCCCAAAGTATAAATCCGATCCACGCTTCCGGTGGATAGCCGGTCACCCCCAGGGCCTTCAGTGCGCCCCAGACATGCCAGAGGCCACTCGCCAGGAATGTCGCTTGAACATTCAGATTGGGGTGACGGCGGTTTCCGCCGAGAGGGATGTAGATATAATTGCGCAGCCAGATTCCGAAAGAGATATGCCAGCGCCGCCAGAATTCGGCGACGGATCGCGATTGCCAGGGACGATCAAAGTTTTCGATCAAATCCCATCCCAGAATCCTGCCGAGAGCAATGGAGATATCGGTCCAACCGGAGAATGTAATATAGAAAGTGATGTAGAGCTCGACCGGCCACAGCCAGAGGCGAGGGTGGCTGAAGGCCGAGCCGCTGGTTGCGAAAATCGTGTCGTTGTCGATGCCCAGGTAGAGCGTGGCGAAAAGGACCTTCAGGATTCCCAGCAGAAAGCGCGCGCTGCTTCGGGCCAGCGTCCGCAGATAGCTCCGGAACTCCGACCAGTTGGCGACGGCCGGCCCATGGTTCCGTCCGTCCCGCATCTGTTCGGTCGTCTCGATCGGGCCGTTGACGAAGGTGGGGAAAAAGAGTGTCGCGAGAAGAAACTCGCGCAGCGATCGCCGCGCGAGTTTCCCGGAGCGGCGGTCGACGAGATAGGCAATACAGCGCAGCAGCCACACATTACTCGCAAATGCCCAGAATTCCCTCATTTGACTGGTGTTGCCCACAAGAAGCTCGGCGGGCAGGAGCCAGGGGTAGGCCGCCAGCGCGACGATCAGGGTCCAGCACACCAGAGTACCGGTCCGGCCTGGCCATCGCTCGACCGCCAGCCAGAGTGCCACCGAGAACCCCACGGCGCTGATGGTCATTGCGCCGGAGCCCAGGAGGTACAGGGCGACAAGGGAAAGGATGACGACGCCCCACTCGCGAAGGTGCCGCTGCAATGGCGCCAGGACGATGCCCAGTGATGCGAGCACGGCGCCATAGAGAGCAAAGCGCGCAAAGAGGCTATGCCGGGTTTCCCAAACGCCCGTCAGGAGGTCATGTAGTTGGCCGTCGGCCCAAATTTGAAGGTCGGCTGTCACAGCCGGTATCCCCGCACAACACCTTTCGGCCAGAGCGCGGATCGTTCCAGAAGGGTCCATAGCGCGTGGCTGGCAAGGAAATGCCCATCGCGCCCCCAGCGCCCGAGCCCGTCAATGCAGAGTTCGAGC
>DLYX01000415.1 GCA_003447545.1 Deltaproteobacteria bacterium
CTCCAGCCCGTGGTAGCGATGATACGCCATGGTCATCGCTTCGGCGAAGCGCTTCGACTCATCATAGACCCCGCGAGGCCCGACCGGGTTCACGTTCCCCCAGTAGTCCTCTGGCTGAGGATGCACGAGCGGGTCGCCATAAACTTCGGACGTCGAGGCCAACATGAAACGCGCGCCCTTTGCTCGCGCCAGCCCCAAGGCCTTGTGGGTTCCGTGCGCGCCGACCTTGAGTGTCGGAATCGGCAACTTCAGATAATCGACGGGACTGGGCAGCGAGGCCAGGTGCAGCACAACATCCAGATGGCCTTCGATATAAATATACTCGGTGACGTTATGGTGGATGAAGCGGAAGTTGGTATTCCCGGCCAGATGCTCGATATTTCGGGTATGCCCCGTGGCGAGGTTATCAATGGCGATCCCCTCGTTTCCGTCCGCAAGAAGGCGGTCGGCCAGATGCGAGCCAATAAATCCGGCGCCACCGGTAATCAGGATTCGGCGACTCATTTCAGCCCCGGCCCCACCGTCGGTCGACCCATCGAATAATACGTAAAGCCTGCTTCTTCCATACGAGCCGGGTCGTACACGTTCCGACCGTCAAAAACTACCGGATACTTCAAAAGTCCCTTCATGCGTGAAAAATCAGGACGTCGGAATTCGTTCCATTCGGTGACGACAATCAATGCATCCGCACCGTCGAGCGCATCGTAATTGCTGGTCGCGAAGTTGACGCGGCCACCGAGATCTCGCTCAGCCTCCTCCATCGACTCTGGATCATAGCAAGTAATCGTAGCTCCGGCGGCGAGCAGCCGGTCCGCAATGATCACCGAGGGGGCTTCCCGCATATCGTCTGTCTTGGGCTTGAAGGCCAGGCCCCACATCGCAAAATGCTTGCCGGAAACGTCTCCGTTGAAATGGTCGAGCAACCGTCCGACGAGAATCCGCTTCTGACGATCGTTGACCTCCTCCACAGCTCGGAGCAGCGTGAAGTCGAGTTGCTGATCCTGTGCCGTGGAGATCACGGCACGGACATCCTTGGGGAAACAACTCCCACCGTAACCGACGCCCGGGAAGAGGAAGTGAGGTCCGATGCGCTGATCTGTTCCGATCCCTCGACGGACCTGCGTCACATCAGCGCCAACCTTCTCGCAGAGGTTGGCTATCTCGTTGATAAACGAAATGCGCGTTGCGAGAAGAGAATTAGCCGCATATTTCGTCATCTCGGCCGATCGATTATCCATCTCGAGGATCGGATTATCCGTGCGGACGAAGGGTGTGTAAATTTCCCGCAGTTTGGCCAGCGCCTCATCACAACGCCCGCCGATCACAACCCGGTCCGGCTTCATGAAATCATCGATGGCCGCACCTTCCTTCATGAACTCGGGATTCGAAATCACCTCGATATTATGAGGGCCATTATCCTCGAGAACCCGTCGCACGCGATCTGCCGTTCCGATCGGAACGGTACTCTTGATCGCCACCACCTTGGGGCCGTCCGCCGCTTTCGCAATCGAAGCCGCGACAGCCATCACAGCACCGAGATCCGCGGCACCCGAATGGTCCATCGGAGTGCCCACCGCGATAATGCAGACTTCCGCCTCCTTTACCGCGGCGACCAAATCTGTGGTGAAGGTGAGCCGCCCTTCAGTGCTGTTGCGCTTCACCAGCTCTTCGAGACCAGGCTCGTAGATCGGGATTTCGCCGTTATTCAGGCGTTGCACCTTCTCTTCCAGAACATCGACACAGGCAACATCGTTGCCACTCTCCGCAAAACAGGTCCCGGCAACGAGACCGACATAGCCGGTTCCAACAACACAGAGCTTCATGAATATTTACCTCGGAAAAGATCCCCGGGAGCCGGCCGCAAGATTGCGGCCTCCACCGACAGATCGGAACTAATATGCGTTTCGATTTACGAAACCTCGAATGACAGTGAGCATCAGGATACGCAGATCCAGAGTCATGGACCAGTTCTGAATATACTCAAGGTCGTATTGAATGCGGCGCTCGATGGAAGTATCACCTCGCCACCCGTGAACCTGCGCCCAACCAGTCATGCCGGCCTGCACCATATGACGAAGCATATAGCGAGGCACATGCTGTCTAAATTCTCGAATAAAAACAGGACGTTCGGGCCTTGGGCCGACTAGACTCATCTCACCGCAAAGCACATTCCAGAACTGCGGAAGCTCGTCGATCGACAATCGGCGCATTCCACGGCCCAAAAGAGTGGATCGCGGGTCGTTGGGTTTCGCCCAGACCGGCCCGGTCTCGGCTTCGGCATTCAGTTTCATGGTGCGAAACTTCCAGACTCGAAACAATCTTCCGTCCAGACCCATCCGCTCCTGAGCGAAGAAAATCGGCCCCGATGAGGTCAGCTTGATCAAAATCGCAAGGAGTACCATGAACGGAAAGAGGACCAGCAGAGCCAAAAAACTCGCCGCGATATCCATCCCGCGCTTGAGGACGCGATTCCATCCGACGAGGCGAATGGCGCGTAATCCGATGATCGGCAACCCGTCGAGTTCGTCAATTCCACTTTTCAAGCTGACGAACCGCTCGATATCCGGGATGACCTTTACGTCCACCGCCGTCTCCTCCAGAGGATGCACTAACCCCTCGAGCTGCGGCATGGCTTCAAACGGGAGGGCGAAGATCACTTGATCCACCCCACCCTCATCAACAATATCGAGTACGTCATTCCAAGTTGCCAAAATTGGTGTGGTACCGACAAAGGCACCAACCTTTGACCTATCTTCGGTCAGAAAGCCCCGAACCTTGAGTCCAAACTCCGGGTGCGCCAGCAGTCGCGCGTTCACGGAGCGCGCGAGTTCTCCGTCCCCGACGATCAGGACATGCCGAAGATTACGACCCTGACGACGCGCCTCGCGCAGAACGCCGCGCAGGAAGGAACGAGCCAGAATTACGGCTCCCGTTGCGAAGAGCCAGAAAAGAACCAGAGTCATTCGCGACAAAGAGTAGGCTTTTTCAAACCCCAAAAAGCTGACTGCCGTAAATACCAGCATCGCCAGAGAGCTGGCCCGCAAAACCAGCCGCCTCTCATGTGACCGACGCGAACTCCGCATCGGCGCGTACAAACCGGCACTGCGGAAAGCCAAGCCCCAGGTCACAAAGATCACGGGAAGAAGGACGAGATAGTTGGCAAGCGGTGGCACGCCCTTGGTGACCGGCACGATCTGCAACTCGAATCGGATCATATAGGACGCAAGCCACGCCAGCCCGAGCGCAAGACAATCGGCCAGCACAAAGAGTCCTACGAAAATCTGGTGGCGTTCCTTCAGCATGAATCGTCGCTTATCTCCTGAGCGAATACATGCCGATAAGACGCTGCAGTCAACCGCACAGCGCTCTGCCACGAAAATCGACGCGCTCGAGATCTCGCGCGCTCCGCCAAATTGGCTCTTTCGCCCTCGTCCATTTCAAAGGCAACTCGGTACACAGCTTCTGCCAGAGCTGTTGCTGAATCCGGATCGATCAGAATCGCAGCATCCCCGGCAACCTCCGGAATTCCGCCGGTGCGTGTCGCCACCAGTGGTACACCACAGGCCATGGCCTCGATCGCGGACAGCCCGAACCCTTCATACCTGGAGGCCAC
>DLYX01000573.1 GCA_003447545.1 Deltaproteobacteria bacterium
ATCCAACTGGCCGAACGTAAGGCTTGCTTCCTGAGATTCTCCGTCGAGAAGCATGGTGAAGGCGAGACGATCCTTATCTTTGCCGGCCCGCCGAAGGGCGACGTCGACAAGAGTCTCCCCGGGCAGCATCGAACTCATGCTTCCACCCCCGCGCCCGCTGGATCTGCCATCGCGACGAGCACACGACGATCACCTGCAAATGGTGCCCGACCATGCGCGAATCGCATATTGTCGATCACGACAACATCACCGGCATTCCATTCGCTCTCGACCGATTCAGCCGCGTAGGCCGCACGAACCTCATCGAGAAGATCATCCTCGATCGCTGCGCCGTCTCCAAAATACGCGTTTCGCGGCAAATGGTCCTCACCGACGGCTTCATGGAGCGAATCACGCACCGCTCGCGGCAAGCTCGAGATGTGGAACAGATGCGCCTGATTAAACCAGCAGGGCGTGCCCGCAGTCGGGTGCTCGGCAATCGCTGGTCGCACCTCCCAGGTGCGCAACCGATCCGCGTCACCCCAGGCGAACTCCACACCAGCAGCCGCGCAAATCCTTTCGACTTCGGATCGCTTCTCGGTACGAAACGTCTGCTGCCAGCTCAGGTCGACGCCACCATTGAAATTTCGCACGTAGCGAATGCCGCGCTCCACAAAGAGATCTCGCAGGGCCGGGCTTAACCGCCCCAGAACCCCCACGCTGCTGGCCAAAGGCGTTGCCCCCCCCTTGCGAGCGGGATGCAGGCAGGCGAACACCAGACGCATCGGCCATCGGCCGGTATAGGACATCTCGTTATGCAGCGGAATCCGAAGGCGGGGAGGATACTCTGTCGAGGTGTAGACACGATCACCGAGGTCCGTCCTCGGCGTGGAGCCGTGATCATAAGCCATGCGACGCGGCAAAACGGCATCAACGAAATCTGCGAAATCCGCGTCCGTACGAATCTCTGTCCCAACGAGACGAATACCACCGACGTCCTCGAGCGATCGCTCCAGAAGTTCGCGAACACCATCAGAGGCGAGTGTTCCCGGAGAAACCTCGTGCGTCGGCAGCATCAGACGCCACTCTTCCCTTGCGCCCGCATCACCTTCAGATAGCCTGCCGCGGCATGGTGCCGGAACAAATCGAGGTGCGAGGATCCGAGGGGCTGAGGCTCGTGGCTCACCAGTGGCGCTCGCAGGGAAGCCCGGTCGTTTTCCTGCACGGCTTCGCCCATCACGGCCGAGCTTGGGATGCTGTCATTACGCAACTGCCCGAGACCACACGGCCGATCGCGCTGGACCTCCGGGGTCATGGCGACTCTGATCGAGCCGCTGCCGCGTCTGGCTATAACATCTCCTGCCACGCGGCCGACCTCAACGAAGCTCTCAAATCGCTGCAGATCGAGGAGGCCGCTCTGGTCGGACATTCGATGGGCGCGAGTATCGCTCTTCGGCACGCCGCCAGCCCGGGCGCAAAGACGTCCTGTATTGCGCTGGTGGACTGCGGGCCTCCTGAATCCAGTGCCGGGACGCGCAAGGCCATTCGAGACACGCAAAACTCGCCCCAACGGGTCGCCAACGTTGCCGAATATCTGCGCGCGATCGCGTCGAGTTATCCGCTGGCCGAACCGCGTCTGCTGCACAGCTTTGCGCAGAGCTCGCTTCGAGCCACCAGCGACGGGCTTTTCGAGGAAAAGTTCGATGCTCGACTGAAGCAATCGCGACCTGCCGAAGCCGCGGGATTGCACCTTGAGAGATTCTATCGTGATCTGGAACAGGTGAGAGTTCCTGCCATGATCGCGCGCGGGATCGGCTCGGCGATCCTCTCTCGGGATGTGGCTCGAGCGATGGTGGATCGCCATCTGAATGACGGAACGCTGGCTGAAATCCGGGGCGCCGGACATGCCGTGCCGCTGGACAATCCGGCGGCTCTCGCAATCGCAATCGATGGCTTTCTGCGAGATCATTCTAAGACTCCAGAACCACGCCGGTAAAGACGCGATCCCTGGTCAGCCCAAATCGTCCCTTGACGATACGGGCACCGTAGAGCGAAGGCGCATCATCCCGCAGGAGCATCGCGGAAAAAGAGCCTTCGGAAAAATCGACCTTCAAATCGACATCAAGAAAGTCGAGGAAAACTTTAGTAGCCGGATGATAGGCCTTATAAAAACTCTCCTTGGCACTAAAGAGGACTTCTACTGGGTCACAAGCATCCGTCGCTGAACCGAGCGCAGCCTTCTCTCTCGGCGTACAAATCAGGTCGTGCAGATCCTGCCCGACGCGCCCTCGTCGCTCAACGTCCAAGCCGAGACCTCGCACATCCGAACGCCTTGCCACTACGGCACCACAAAAACCTTCACAATGCGAGATGCTGCCGACCACACCGTCGGGCCAGAGAGGACTCCGGTCCGCCGCGCGCGGCACCGTGACATCCGGGAACCCGAGTTCTCGCAGCGCCCGATGAGCGCAGGCCCGTCCCGCCGCAAACTCGGCCTGACGCTGGGGAAGGGCATGACGGACAGCACACGCCTCGTCAGGATGAAGTTGCTCTTCAGCAGCCGAAGCATTCGCGATGGTCACGACCGAACTTGGATATATCTGGGATAGCATTTTGCGTAAAAACAAAGGAAGGGCGGGGCCGCCCGATGTCCCGGACAGCCCCACCCCCCCTGCTCAACGATCCCCTCTCAGAACTGAAGAGGAATACAGAACCGGTTACGGATTCGGGTTAACCGGCAGTCCGGGGTGGGCGTAAGGAGTGTCAGGGCAGTTCTTGCCGAGATACTCAATGGTGCCGACATTGTTGAACTGACCAACCTGACCATTGCAGGTCGAAGGATCGGCGCAGGTCTTGGGATCGATGTCCGGCAGACTGTCGTAGCGCACGTCCGTGGAACCGATGATACCGATGGTATCAATACCTTCCCAAATGCCCAGGCCGTTGACCGGATCGATGGTACCCGAGATCTGCTGCATGATCGTCAAGCCCGCAACGCCGAAATCGTCGGTTTCTGCTTTTCGCATCGTGCCATCGAGGTTGATCAAAATACGCTCGGCGCCCGTGTCGTTGTAGTTGCAGCCGTTTGTGCCGGTAATGGAACCCTGACAGACGCTCTGATCGGCCCAGGCCGAGCCCGTATACTGCAGTACTCGTTCAGGATGGCCACCACCTGCTCGCCAAGCCTGACCGACGCAGAGCGAAGCGCCCTTGCCAGCATTCTTGCAACGAAGCTTGATCAAAACCCCGGCATCGTATGCAAGACTTTTCGTGAAGAAGCAGGCGCTGCCCTGAATGCCTTTTTTAACGTTGAGGACTTGGGCCGAAGCCGGGGTCGAGCTGAAAGCGAATAGGGTCAGACCCATCGCCATTCCCAAAATAACTTTTTTCATTTCATTCTCCAGTTTTCGCGAACGTAAGTTTCGCTCGTTAAATTCGTATGAAGTACCCAATTGGCACTGTGGTTACTGCTGAGACCGGCCCACGGCCCCAAAACCGCACCCTGTTTTTTTTGCTTGAGTGAATTTTAATTGGCCATAGAGGCCGGGGTGCAGAACTCGGCTTCGACAATGCTTTCAAGAATCAAATCGCCGAATTCATCACTCGACTGAAGATCCCTTTGCTTGACGTGCTTCGTCTGCCCTTTCGCTCGCTTTGCCATGTAACAAGTCATGGCTTGCGACGAATTCTGAAGGCCGGACCCATCAGCGTCAGCAACAACGCAGACTCGAGTCGGCTTCTTGATATCGTACAATCGATCCTCGAGGGGATCGGCAACTGTCACCTGAATGCCCTTGGCCAACTTTGCCGCGCCACGAGGCGTCTTCACCTTGTAGCAAAGGAAGTGATCATAGAGTGCCCAATCGAGAACCGGCGGAAGAGTACCAATCCCCACCGAAGCCGGCTCCAGGACCTGATCTTCCTTGATCGACTCGAGAGTCAGGCTGCCAAATCTATCGGTGACCGAGAAGGTCTGGCGCTCGTATTTATCCTGACCGCGACCCCGCTTGAGCTTGTAGGCAATGGAATACGAGACAGTATCGATCGCTGCGGCGCCATCAGCACCGGCGGGCGCGCACATCTCCAAAGGTTTCTTCAGATCATAGGTGTAGGCAGTGCTCGACGGGTCGATCAGATTCTCATCAACTTCCAGAGACTGCGTATCCGGCAAGAACCTCAAGCTATTTTTGGACAGCTTGACCTTGTAACAGAATCGATCCCCGCCACAGTCCGGCGGCGTCGTGGCTCCCGAAACACATTCACCGGACGCACATTGATCTCCGATCGTGCAGGCGTCTTCATCCGAGCAGACGGTGCCATCGGTGACCGGGATGTCTTCACATTCGCCAGAGACATTGCATTGGCCATAGACGCATTCATCGCCGCTGGCGGCACAATTCGATCCGGGAGCTTCCGTCGTACAAGTCGACGAACAACAATCCCCATCGTCATTATTGCCGTCATCACACTCTTCGTTGGCGTCCAATGTGCCATCTCCGCAGGTCTCTACCCACTTCTGGTCGCCCAGATCATTTTGGGTATAGCCATTGTAGATCGTTCCGATGATTGCCGTCGGGCCTGACATTCGAATCAAGCCGTAGTTCGGCAGATAAGGGTAGGGAGTCGCGTAACCCACTCCGGCAGAACCTCGATCGCCGCAAGCAGTCGCGCCATTGCTTGGCGTGCCTCCATTATGGAAGGTCTCGGAACAAAAATGGGGGATGCCGGGAGAGACGACTTCGATTCCCGCGGTCGTGCCGTCAACAGACGCTCCCTCGAAATCTGTTCCGGTAAAGATCGGATCCGAAAAGACCCAGGGACCGGGAGTCGTCTTGAGCGAGAGAGCCAAAGGCACCTCGG
>DLYX01000307.1 GCA_003447545.1 Deltaproteobacteria bacterium
TTCAAGTTCAGAAAAAGAGGGCCGCGAACCTCAAGCGAGCCATCGAGACGCCCGTAGCCGCGCGCGGCTACCTCCGAGCCGATCCACAGCAGGCTTTCCGAGACCAGAAACGGGTCACCCGAGGCCTCGACCACCAGGTCACCGGGACGGGTCGCGGTCGAGGCTGCCGATCCTCCGCGGTAGATCACACGGGTCCGAAACCTGTGGTTGGGGTCCAGCCGGCCAAGGATGGCCGTGGTTGCCGGGATCTTGCTGAGCGACGCTGGCATCAGCGGGCGGTCCGGCTCGATCGCCACCAGAGGCGACCCCACCTCGGAGACAAAGTAAATCCCCTGATCTTCTCCGAAGATCTCCAGAGCCCGCGCCTGCAGCCTGGACTCGAGTGCCAGGCAGGCAGATGGGTCGGCAAGCAGCCCGCCTGCCATGACGACAAATATGTTCAGAACCCAGACTGCGTGACGCCCAATCATCGGCCTCGTTTTGGCAGACGGCGTCACGCCTGGGAAGGCGCCGGGTTCAGCCCCTCCCGATGTCCAACAACTTTCCCACATCCCGCAAGGTTCGGTTGTGATCGTCGAGGGAACCCGTCACCAATGCCTCGCGCAGATTCTCGGGCGAAACGCCGATCGCTTCGCAAATATTGGCGAATGAGTAGGGCCAGTCGCGATTGGAAGACAGAATCCAATTGCGTGCCTTGCGATAGACCCGCTGCTCGCTCTCGCGCAGAGAGCGTCCGAACTTGCAGAAATCGACGACGGCGAGCTGCAGAACAGCGATCGCTAATCGAGGCTCGGGATCCGTACGATTGGCTCGACCCCAGAGGTCTCCAAATTGGTCGGGTAGTGCAATATCAGGGGTGAGTGATTCGAAAGAATGGTCCAGGGCATGTTTGGAAAGTCCGTCCATGATGAGTCCTCCAACCGGCCTGACCGAGTACCCCTCCCCCGAGGGAACGTACCTGAAGGTCAGGCCTCTCTTTTTCGAGAAGTCCCAAATTGTCTATGGGTTTTCCTTTATAGGGAAATGCCTAGATAAGGGCAAGCTGCTACCCCCTATCGTAGATCCACCCGGTAAAATCGTTGATATTACGGGTAAAGCGCAATGAAAACGGAGCTTTTCTGTCGAGGGGCTTGCAACGAGTCCGATTCAGAGACAGTCAAACGATGT
Source organism: Deltaproteobacteria bacterium (assembly GCA_003447545.1). Lineage (GTDB taxonomy): Bacteria > Desulfobacterota > Binatia > UBA12015 > UBA12015 > UBA12015. The sequence continues at coordinate 1,168 of DLYX01000307.1, forward strand.
GGCTAATTGCTCTTGGACAAGGAACCTGCTGCTGCTGATGCTGGCGCTGCTGATCCCCGCGCACGCCTTGGCGGAGGTAAACCTCGACGACGGGACCGCCATCAAGGGGTTCGACCCGGTCTCGTACTTCGATGGCGTGCCCCGGATGGGAAAACCGACGATCACCGTGACCCACGAAGGCGGGCTCTATCGGTTTTTTGATCAGCGGAACCAGACGCGCTTCCAGAACAACCCCGACCGGTTTGTTCCCGCCTATGGGGGATATTGCGCGTGGGGCGTGCTGGACGACGATGATCGCGAAGATATCCAGCCCGGCAGCTGGAAAATCGTGAATGATCGTCTCCTGCTTTTTCATAAGAGCTACCTCGGCGACGGACGCCGGGACTGGAACGCGGCTGCGACAGAAAGAGGCGGGGATGCCGCCCTGCTCGAGCAGACCGACCTCGCCTGGCAAAAACTCGAAGCCGAATAAGGGCAAACCGGAGCAACCATGCCTCTCGATGAAGATGTTCGACAAATTTTGAGCGTGATGTCGCCCCCCGATGCGCCCGATCTGGCAGAGCTGACCGTGGAGAATGCCCGTTTGGCCATGGGCGCAACCTCGGCTCTCAACGCGAACCCGGAGCCGGTGGCCAAAGTTGAAAATCGCACCATCCCGGGGCCCGAGACTCCTATTCCCGTGCGCATCTACACACCGGACGGCCAAGGACCGTTACCCGTACTCATGTTTTTCCACGGCGGGGGATGGGTCCTCTGTAATCTGGATACGCACGACGGCACCGCGAGACGACTGGCCAATCACGCCGGCTGTATCGTGATTTCTGTGGACTACCGCCTCGCGCCGGAAAACCCCTTCCCCGCCCCGCTCGATGATTGTTGCGCCGCCACTCGCTGGGCTGCCACAAATGCGGCCTCGTTAGGCGGCGACCCGAGTCGATTGGCCGTCAGCGGGGATTCAGCCGGTGGAAATCTCGCGGCCGCGACCGCCTTGCGCCTTCGCGATGAATCAGGACCGGCGCTCTCGCACCAGCTATTGATCTACCCGGCAGTCGACTCCCGTTGTGCCACACCGTCATTCGAAGAAAACCGCGAGGGCTACTTCCTGACCGCCGAGGCCATGCGATGGTTTTGGGGGCATTATCAGGGATCCCCGGCCGACCGGAACAACCCCTACTTCACCCCGATATGCAGTCAGAATCTGGCCAACCTTCCGTCAGCCACGGTGCTGACCGCCGAATTCGATCCGCTCCGCGATGAAGGAGAAGCATTCGCGCACAAACTGATCGAGGCCGGCATTCCTTGCGATCTGATGCGCTACGACGGCGTCATCCACGGGTTCTTCGGCATGCACGATATGCTCCCCAAAGCCCGACAGGCCGTCGAGCGGGCTTCGCAAAATCTCCGGGAAGCCTTTCGCACCGCCTGAAATTCTCTTCGCCAACCCGCAAGGCGCGCCGCGTCATCTCCGGCGCTAGTTTGATTTGACGGCTGGCGCCAGAGAGCGCCCTGCAGGACGCGGTGCGTCAATTCTGTCTTGAAGAAATTATGGAAATCGCCACAATTTCGGACCTGATTGGCAAATCAAACGTTGACCTCGGAGCCAAGTGTGTGGGAGGGATACACATGACGAAAGTCATGCTCTCGCCCCATGACACTCGTCATGACCAAAAACCGCAATTCAAACCAAGTCGTGTCCCACAGGAGGATCACCATGCACCCGTCTCTCTCCACGAAACTTACCCTGGCAGTCGTGGCCATCGGTATCGTCTCGCTGCCCCAGACCGCAGCCGCTGCCTTCACCTGGAATGGTACGGTCGACCCGCCTGAAATTACCTACGCGACGGTCCCGTCCAAGGACGCCCAAAAATGTCAGAAGCGTCTGGTTCTGGAATCCAAGAAGTATCTCAAGAAAATCACCACGGCGCAGAACAAATGTATGGCGAGCTCCAAGGTCGCCCCGCAGGATTGTCTGACGGCGAAAGATCAGGAAAGGCTCGACAAGGCCTACCTGAAGATTGTGGAGTTGGTCGACAAGGACTGCGGTACGGCCGCTGTCGCGGACGGCGCCCTCGACAACGTATGGGCGTCGGCACCTTTTCGCGGCAGTGGCGCCGAGACGACCAGCTGCCTGATCGGTCAGGTTCATACCATCGGCGAAGTGCTCTCGGGCAATACACACGGTATCTCGCTCGAACTTGGCATCGAAGATTCCGACCTCAAGAAATGTAGCCGACGAGTCGCCAGCGAAGGCATCAAAGTGTCCACCGGGGCTATCACAACCATCTCTCGCTGCATGGCCAAGCAGATCAAAATCGGCACGGCCGGAGATCTGGGCCAGGTCTGCTTTGGCTCTGTAGCCAATGGGACCTATACGCCTCCGACCGAAACCAAGACGGCGGAAAAGCTCCAGAAGCTTTTCGACAAAGCCGAAGAAAAACTCCAGAAGGACTGCGGTCCGGTTCAGACGACGGGGCTGATCGAAGTCATGTCGGCCTGTAGTGGATCGACGACCGTTGCCGATCTCAGCGCCTGCGTAATCGGCGAGAGCTACGGCTATGGCGCCCATGTCGCCGGACTGGCCTACGGCGAGAAAGCCACTGTCCTCAGCAACGCCGACAGCGTGCAGGATGCCGCCGATGCGGCCGCCGATGGAACCAAATTACTCCTTCGCTCCGGCAGGTACACCCAGTCCGTATTTCTGGATCGCGGCAACCTTGAATTTGTCGGCTGCGGTTCGGCTCAGGATCAGCGCCCCTTGTTCGTGCCCGCGACAGCTGGGGAAGCGAATGGCTTTAACGCGACATCCGCCCCCCCGCAGCTGCCCCTCGAAAATCTCGTTTTCCAGTCTCTGGCCTTCGGCGAAATAGGCAATGCCTGGGCTGAGAACGGTGTCTTCGTTTCGGGCGCCGACCAACTCGTGATGCGCGATCTCACGGGTGAAGGAGACCGGGAATCGACCTACCTTGTCTACCCCGTCAAAAGCACCAACGTGCTGGTCGAGACCACTGACGCCAATAGCACCGTGGATGCCGGGATCTATGTGGGCCAAACCGTCGATTGCGAAGTTCGTTTCAACAAGGCCTGGGACCATCCGGCCGGCGCCGAAATCGAGAACTCGGGTCGATGCGACGTCCATAATAATATCGCCTACGACAATACGGCCGGTCTTCTGATCTTCAAGCTGACCAGCCCGGACCTGCAGATTTCGCGCGATCACGATATCCACCACAACTATATCGCGCAGAATAATATCTCGAACCATTGTGAAGGCGGTGCGGTCTGCGACGCGGTTCCGGGCACGGGCATGATGACCATCTCGGACCGATTCACGCAGTATCGGTTCAACGAGATTCGTGACAACAGATCGGTCGGTCTGCTCATGGTTGACCAGGAGACCGTTAATGTATTCGTGGCGCCGGGGAGCTTCGATCCAACCAGCGACCCACAGGCATTGGAAGGCAACTGTTTCCGGAACAACTATCTCTTCAACAATGGCTACGATGCTGACGGCGGTATTCCTTCCGGCCTCGAAGGGCAGGCCTTGATCCTGCCGCTCGGCGGCCAGACGAACCCCGCCTACGTCAATGCCTGGAATAACAACATTACCGTTCAACCGTCCTACACCTCGACGCTTGGAACGGAATGTATCGATCCGGCAACCGTTGTGCCGCAGCCGGGCCCTTATCCCGATCCGCTCTTTCCTTCCGTGAGTGGTTCCTTTGTGGACGGGCCTGTACTGTTCTGAGGTTTTTCGCAAACCTGAACTCAATTCAATGAAAAAAGGAACCTACGTTTTCCAGCGAGGCGCATCCCTGTGGTGCGCCTCGCTTTCCTTTCTGGTGCTGGCCCTGATCGCGGTCAGCAGCCCTCAAAGTCAGGCTTCTCCCTATCCCACCACGATGCGAGATTTCCTGGCTTCCGGCACGCAACCTTTGATGCTCGACCATCCGATCTCGGATCCGTCGTCCTGCACCAACTGTCACTCGGATTATAATCAGGACGAGGTGGAGCCCTACCGAAACTGGGCCGGCTCCATGATGGCACAATCCGGTCGTGATCCGCTTTTCTGGGCGGCGCTCGCCGTCGCCAATCAGGATGCGGACCATTCTGGCGAGACCTGTTTGCGGTGCCACCTTCCTGGCGGCTGGCTGCAGGGGCGCTCCAGCCCTGAAGATGGCTCGCAAATGACGGCCGCGGACCGCGAAGGCGTGCAATGCAATATCTGCCACCGAATGGTCGACCCCCTCGGTGTCGCCGGAGCACCGGCCGAAGATGCGGCGATCCTCGCCGCTTTGACCGAACCCGTCATGATATTTGCGAATGCGATGATGGTGATCGACCCGAAAGACCGCATGCGCGGGCCTTTTGATGTTGTTGCCGACAACGGCGGAGATCCTCATTTACCGAACCGCTCGACGCTGATCTCCCCCTTTCATCAAAGCGCGGACCTCTGCGGCACCTGCCATGACCTGCGTAACACCATGTTTACTCGCGACAGCAATGGGGATTATGTCATCAACGAGCTCGACGAGCCGGGCAATCCGGACGAGGGCTTTCCCGAACAGCTGACCTTCACCGAATGGAAACTGAGCGAGTTCGCAACCAATGGCGTCGTCGACCCTCGGTTTGGCGGCAACAACCCGCTGCTGACCACTTGTCAGGATTGTCATATGCCCGACGTCACTGGGCGGGATGCCAAAAATGCACCGCTTCGCGATGATATGCCCCTGCACAGCCTCCTGGGCGCCAACACCTTCATCCCGAAGGTGCTGCCATACCATCCGATTTTTGGCGATGAAGTCGACGCGGCTCTCCTCGACCGCAGCGCGGCTGCGGCGACCGACTTTTTGCAACGTTCGGCCGACCTGAGCACGCATTTGGAAAACGGCGAGCTCGCGGTCCGGATCATCAACCGAACGGGGCATAAATTACCCACTGGCTATCCCGAAGGCCGGAGGATGTGGCTGCACGTGCGTGCCTTTGATGCCGACGATCATCTCGTCCTCGAGTCCGGTCGCTATGTCTTCGCAACAGCGACTCTGATCGGGGCCGAAGCGGAACCTGGCGATGTCGATCATGACCCAGAGCTGGAGATCTTTCAGGTCCGCATGGGGATGACCGAAGATTGGGCCGCTGAAGTCGGCAAGCAAGCCGGCAAGAGTTTCCATCTGGTCCTGAGCAACGCCATTTTCGAGGATCGCCGGATTCCACCCCGGGGCTATGACGAGGCTGCCTTCGCAGCGGTCGGCGCCGAGCCCGTTGGTGCCGACTTCGCGGATGGAGAGTATTGGGCCGACGCCGTCTACGACGTGCCAGGCGCCGAGCGCGCCGAGGTCACTCTCTATTACCAGACCTCGTCGAAAGAATACGTCGAGTTTCTGAAAGACGAAAACACCACCAACGCCTCGGGACCGATTCTCTTCGACCTCTGGGAGGAGCACGGCAAGTCCGAGCCGGTCGCCATGGCACGGTCGGTGGTCACAGCCGATAAAAAAATTGAAGCCTCCTGTGTCAAAAACGTCGACCGAACGCAGGCCAAATACCTCAAATCGTGGACGAAAACCTGGAACGTCTGCCTTCTCCGCGAGGCCCGTGGGCTCAGCTGCGATACGGCAAGCCGGGACGAAAAACTGAACTCGGCTCGCGCGGATATCGCCAGTCGCATCGGCGGGCTTCGCGACTCCAAATGCGCTGGCGAAGGGCTGACAGGCCAGTCTCTCGGACATCAGGCCGTATGCCCCGCGCCGTGTTCCTGGTCGACCACCCTCAACACCGTCGAGGACCTTGGGACATGTGCGCAATGTCTGGCTGAGGCCTATGGCGGCGTCGCACTGGAATCTGCCTATGGCGAGGCCCCGCCGACATTCCCGACAACCACGCTCTCCCGCGACGCACAGAAATGTCAGCTGCTGCTGGCAAAATCTGCAGAAAAGGAAGCGCTTGGCTGGGCCAAGGAAATTTCTCGTTGCGAGGCCGAACGACTGCCTGGCGACTCCAGCCTGAACTGCCAGACCAATCGAGCGGCAGCACTCGCCAAACTCGCAGTGAAAACCGAGAAGCGTCTCTCCCGTTGCAAGGATTGGACAGGACTCGCAGGATGCGGGGCTACCGGTAACGCCACGGACGCCGCTGCCTGCATCGCCAGCAATCTGGCGGCGTCGATCGACGACTTCACCGCGGCCGCCTATCCGACCGGTTCGCCCGAAGGAGACGCCTCATGAGGCAATCACTTGCAGCGCTCGCCCTCCTCACCGCAAGTCTGATCGCACCCCTGCATCAAGCTGAGGCAAGACCCACATATTTTCTTGAGATGAAGTCATTTTTCGCGGTCCCCGACGATAGCAACGTCGATCACTGCAGTGTCTGCCATGTGAACTACGAAGGCACCGGCACGCGAAACCCTTTCGGAAATGCGGTTCAGCAACAGCTATATACCGGCAAGTCCATTCAGGAGACTCTTCCTCTTGTCGCCAGTCTCGACAGCGACGGCGACGGCTACACAAATGATGATGAGTTGCGCATCTATCTGACCCAACCCGGATTCAGCTGTGATAATTTCGAAGACGCCCGCGGCGAGCCTCTGGATTTCGACGCCGGCGTCACGCCAAATGTGGCCACATGCCGGGCACCGACAGAAATCAAAGTCCTGCCAAGCAGTGCCGGTTTTGTGACAGACGCCGGATCAACGGACTTTCTCGTGATCGACATCTGGAATCTCGGTTATAGCGATGACCTGACCATCACCGACCTGAACCTCTCGGACCT
>DLYX01000380.1:0-5119 GCA_003447545.1 Deltaproteobacteria bacterium
CCTTGCCCCCTTTGGCTACAGAGACCCTTTGTCCGTCCTGCTTGAGGTCGGCGAGTGTTTCGCCGGTATCCGCATCACGCACCAGAGTCCCGACGGGGACCCGGATGGTCTGATGTTCACCGCCGTGACCGTATTGGTCCTTGCCCCGACCGTGCTCACCGCGGTCCGCGCGAATATGGGGGCGGTACCGGAAGTCGAGCAGGGTGGTCAGTCGCGTGGTTGCTTCGACGAAAATATGTCCGCCGTTGCCGCCATCGCCTCCGGAGGGACCGCCGCGCGGGACAAATTTCTCCCGCCGAAAAGCCACGCATCCGTCTCCGCCGGAACCGGCCGTGACGGAAATCTCCGCCTCATCGACGAATTTCATCAGTGGCTCCGTGGTGGCGAGCGCCAGGCCCGCCGCTCAACTCCCTATCACGGGAGAGTTCTCAACCTTCGGCAGGCAGAATGCTGACGCGTTTTTTGTCGCGCCCGACGCGCTCGAAGTGGACAGTGCCATCGACTTTCGCAAAAATGGTGTAGTCCCGGCCCATGCCGACGTTCTTGCCCGGATGGATTCGGGTGCCAAGTTGGCGGACGATGATCGCACCCGCGCGTGCCGGCTGACCCGCGAAGAGCTTGACGCCGCGACGTTGTCCGTTGGAGTCACGCCCGTTGCGTGTGCTGCCCTGTCCCTTTTTATGCGCCATGAGTGAGCTCCTATGCGACCGAGTCGATGCGAACCGCAGTATAAGGCTGGCGGTGGCCGTTCAGTTTCTTGAAGGTTTTTCGTCGTTTCTTGTGGAAGACGAGGATTTTCTTGGCCTTGTCCTGTTCGACGATCTTGCCGGCTACCTTGGCGTCTTCGACGAGCGGAGCGCCGATCGACAATCCATCATCGGTGGAACGCAGCAGAACCTCGGGGAATTCGATGTCCGAACCGATCTCTCCCGGGAGTTTTTCGACACGGATGGTTTCTCCGGGTTCGACCTTGTATTGTTTGCCGCCAGTGCGGATGATTGCGTAAGCCATTATTCCACCAATTTCCTTCGGAAAACCGAGCTTCCATGGGTTAGCGAACACCCGTGGCCGCGTCAACGGAGGCAGGGATCCCGGTTTGGGCCGAATCGGGCCGCCTTCGGCACCCGCATGGCTGCCCGTTGTCGCTGAAAAACCTCGGTTTCCGGCGAGATTCCGTCAGCTGGCCCGGGAATTTATACCCTGCTGGCCTATGGCGCGAAGGTATCCGTCGATGTAACAACCCGGAGGGACTGGCTCACGTTCGGAGAGGTTCGTCGTCGCGGGCATCGAAAAGCGTTCGCTGGGTCCTCCGATGAGAGTTATGGATCGTATATGGCGAAAGAAAGTTCAGTTTTACGGGCTTTTTTTCATCTCCGGGTGGCGTTGAGAGCGATGCGAGCGTTTGGCAGAAAGACCGCAGCTGCGGGAGAGAGGGTCCCGCGGGTCGTTCTCTACGGGAGGCAGGACTGCTGCTTGTGTGACGACGCTCTTCGGGAGCTGGAGCTGGCCCACGCCTCGGCAACCTTTTCACTCGAAAAGGTCGACGTCGATACCGACCCTGCATTGGCCGAGAAGTACGGCCACGAGGGCCCCGTCGTGGAGATCGAGGGACGGAAGGCCTTCAAATACGAGGTTTCTCGGCGGAAGTTCCTGCAACTCCTGCGGCGTTTGTCATGAGGGCACGGGTTGCTCTCGACGCGATGGGAGGGGACTTCGGACCTGAAGCTGCGGTTCGCGCCGCCTGCGCCTTGTCTCTGGAAACGGATATCGAGACGATTCTCGTGGGCGATGAAACGGATTTGCAGCAACTGCTTGACCGGGAACCCTACGATCCTGCGCGAGTGACGGTCCGGCATGCCGCCTCGTGGGTCAGCCCCGAGGAAGACCCCCTTCGAGCCATGCGTCGCAAGAAGAACTCCATGGCTCTCGCGGGCAGCATGGTCGGCGAGGGGGAAGCCGATGCGCTGGTCACGGCGGGAAGCCGGGAAGCCTGTCTGTTGACCCTGCAGAAATATTTCAGACGTTTGCCCGGAATCGTTCCGGGATTCGGATTCGTCTTTGCCGGGAGCCATAAGCGTCGGTCCGAGAATGCTTTGGCACTGTTGGTCGATGTGGGCGCCAACGATCATTGCCGTCCGCGCGACTTGATGGCTTTCGCTGCGATGGGCGCGGCCTACGTTCGAGCTGTGGCCTCGTTAGAGAGGCCGCGGGTGGGCATATTGGCAAGTCCTCCGGGGGCCAAATCTTCTGAATCGCTGCCAGAGACGCTGCTGGCGACGCTCGTGGCCGCCGAGGATTTCGAATTTGTCGGCGTCGTGGAAGAGCCCGATTTATTCGGCGGCCTGGTGGACGTTGCCGTATGCGAGGGGCGCACGGGCCGGTCTGTCATGCGTGGAATTGAGGATCGCGCGGCAGAGGCCCCGCCGGGGAGCGATAGCCGGACGCGCGCCCTCTGGCGTCATCGTCCGTGGGCTCGGGATGATGGGAAGCCTCAGGCACTTGTGGAGCGTATAAATTATGGCGGATCGCCAGCGCTCGGATTTTCACAGGTCTGCATCCACGCACACCGCCAATCGCAGACGCCGGCCTTGCGAAATGCTGTTGTTCAGGCGGCACTCCTTGTTCGGGGGCAGTTTCCGGCATCGGCGCGGCAGGCTGTGGCGGCGCTGCGATGAGTTTGCCCGCGAGTCTTTCCGACGCGACGCATGACAGTCGCTCACCCGCCCGGGTCGCCTTTCGACTGGACCTCGACAAGACCTACCTGGCGACTCGCTTTGAAAGTTTGCGAGGGCTTCTTCGGATTCCCTTTGAGGAGGCCGCGGACAAGAAGCACCTTCCAGGTGTGCCGGAGTTGGTCCAGGCTCTGCGGCGGGTTGCCGAAGCGCAGGCTCTGGGCCCGCAGGTATTTTTTCTCTCGGCCAGTCCTCCGCAATTGGAGAATGTGATCCGGGAAAAGTTGGCCAACGATGGTGTTGCCTTCGACGGCATCATCTTCAAGGACCAATTACGCAATCTGGTTCGGGGACATTGGCGGAGCTTGCGCGAGCAGGTCGGCTACAAGCTGGTGGAGTTGCTCGAGAGTCGAGCCGCTGGAGACCGTCCCCCCTACGAGGTTCTTTTCGGCGACGATTGGGAAAGTGATCCGGTGATCTACTCTCTCTATGCCGACATTCTCAACGGGAGACTGGATGCTTCGGCATTGGGCCGCTCTCTGGATCGTTTGAGCGTCGGCCGTCGGCAGCGTGAGCGCATCCTCGCGGCGGTCGAGTCTCTGGGGATCGAGCCCGAGAGCCCGGAAGTCGTCGAGCGAATCTACATTCGGTTGGAAAAGCGCACACCACCTTCGGCCTTCCATGTCTTTGGTTCCCGTCTCGTGCCGACGTTCAATTATCTTCAGACGGCTGCGGTTCTCTTCGAAAACAACCGGATGGACCTGGCGGGCGTGTCCGCTGTTGCCTCCGCGTTGCGCGAGGCGACCGGAGTCGGGGAGGATAGTTTGCGAACTTCGCTTGATGACCTCGCTCGCCGAGGCTGTCTTGGGTTGGGGTCGAGAAGTCGCCTGCTGCGCCATCTCGAGAAAGAGGGGCTTTCGCGCCGAACCCCGCATGAAAAGCAGATCCGCGAGCGCCTGCGCGCGACGAGGGAACGGTGGCGTCGCATCCCGGAGCGCCGATTCGACCCGGTAGATTACGATAAACTTCTGGGGGAGTAGAAAGCTTGCAGCGAGAGTCCGGTTTCAGGCCGTGACCCGGGCGGGGGCCGCTGCCGCCAGAAGTTGTACGGCTTCCGTATCCCCGAGTTGTTGGCGGAGGGCGTCGACCGTCGACTGCAGATTGACGAGCTTTGCCTGATTCGCCATTGCGCGAAACCGGACCTGATTTTCTTCGACGAAACGATTGATGACCTCGAGGGAAACCCATTCCAGTCCCGAGAAATCAATCGTCACGTGTACGAAGCCGGACTGCAGAGCTTCACCTACGCGCTCGAGCAGCTTTCGGGCTCCGCGCAGGTCGAGTGTGCCGGCGACGGCGACGTCGAGGGTTCGGAGAGTCGAATCGCTGGCCGCGCGGACCTCCAACCAGGCTTTGGGTGGCTGTTGTTGCAGATCGGGCGCGACAGGCAACATGGCCTGACGGCGCGAGGTTTTGCGTCGCCGGTTCAAAGCGCAGAGGATCTGCATCGTGGTGGTATAATGCCCGCGAGTTTCGAGCGGAGTTTCCTTTCGCTGTCGATAGCCAGCCGCCATTGTCTCGCGTGTCTTTCCGGAAGGCCAAAGGGACCTTCGCCAGATCTCCCGGTGCCGAACGAGCTTGTTATGCAACCAGTCCATCCCGTTCTGGCGATTCTCGGCAGTCATCAAGGACGATACATTCTTCTCATTCTGGTGGAGGCGGGGAATGGCGACCAGGGCTTGGCGGAGGAACTGCATGGTCCTCTCGAATACGCCCTCATCATCCCCGGCTACCCCGAGCTCCAGGTCCATGATGGTGGCCATGCCGAGACCGCGGGCGCGCCGCAAGCTCATGATCAAGGCTTGTTGCTCATCTGTCGACGCCTGGAGGCCGTTGCCGAGCGCGCTCCTCAGAAAGCCTTCCCGTCGCAGCTCGATCCCGACGCAACCGGCCCGGGCGGCCTCGTCGATGAGCCCTTTATGAAAGACGGCCTCCAACTGCAGCGGGAGGATCAGGTTTCGTGCCGGGCCTTTGATGGCATGAATCACTTTCAGCGCGAAAGTGGCATCGAGAGGGCCTGCCGTGTCGATGCGGCAAGTACCCGGTCCTGCGAACTCGCCGATTTCTCGCGCGATTTCATGGGCCGAACGGTCTTCGCCGGATTCGGTTTTTCGCGGAATTTGGCAGCAATTCTCGGGGTCAAACAGGTCGGAGGCCATGGCTGGAGTGTATGGTGGGCGCTTCCGGCAAGCAACGTCCGCGTACGTGTTTCTCGCTCGCATGCAGAAAACCATCCGAGCGGGGCCTTCCGGATGGAATTTCTCGCCTTCGTTGTTAGGGTTCGCGGGGGAGTATCGAACATGTCGGGACATTCAAAGTGGAGTACAATCAAGCACAAGAAGGCTGCCAAGGACGCGAAGCGTGGCAAGATCTTCACCAAGCTGATT